>CAMALD010000208.1 GCA_945836355.1 uncultured Lachnospiraceae bacterium
CTCATACTCTGTTCCTGGACCCAATTGTTCAACTATTTTTTTGCTTGCATAAAATATATTATATCTCCTTTTGTATCAGATGTCAATGAATGCACATTCCTACCACTTGCGAAAATCAGGAAAATGAGGTATGATATAGGTGAAATGATTCAAAGGAGGAAGTGATACCATGTCTGTTTCCGGAAGAGTATTAAATGAAATGTGCTCCAGCCGCATTTGCGTGGATGAGTATCATGAGGGCGAAATTCGCGGAAGAATCTATAACAATTATTATGCGGAGCCGATTGTATTTGAGAATGCAATACAGTTTTTAAAAAAAATGGAGGCGCTCTTTGACGGATTTGAATATCCGCAGAAGACACTTAAGACCAGAAGCTTTAGCAGGACGGGGGCAGAGAATGTAATCGGGCAGATGGCACTGTCAGAGCCGCAGCCGCAGGATGCAAGGGGCAGTAAAGCCACCTTTCATGTAAAGGTGGTATTCCGCAAGAATGCAACATGGCAGGGAAATATCCTGTGGGTTGATCAGAAAAAGGAAGAGAGCTTCCGAAGTGCGCTTGAACTGCTGGAGCTTATGGACAGTGCATTATAGCATAATTTATTCATTGCTGTGATGAAACGGGAGACCGCTAAAATGAGTAGTTCATTTTAGCGGTCTTTTTTGCAGTGAGATAAATGTTTTGTACGGCTGTCTTATGCTGCAGCTTGTCGTTCAATACATGGTATTGCAGCGACAATACACAGCACGGCAAGTACACAGGCACAGATTATAGCTGCAGTGTAGTCGGAGGGCGCGGAAATGCTTTGCAGCAGGGGCAGGCCATCCATCAGCCGGGTCGGCATATAATCGGATATGCGCGGAATCATGCCCAGCGCATAAAAAAGCACGATACTTCCGCCGGTAAACAGCAGTACCTGAGTTCCGGTCCGGGCGATGCATGAGAAAAAAATCATAAGCGCCAGCACCAGAATGCCAAAAATCCAGCAGTAAAGCGCCGCCGAGCCTAAATGGCTCATTGCACGGTTATCCCAGAAATAAGCGGTGTAGGCAAGGGTGATTCCAAAGCAGAGGGCATAGCATACGCTCCACAAAAGAAACAGCATAATTGATTTTGCGAGCATTACTTTGTACAGAGGAAGCCCCTTGGTGATAATCGGAACCAGTGTTCCCTTCTGGTATTCACCGGTAAAGCTGCTGCTGCACAGCAATATAAAAATAATCAGAGCCAGAGGAAAGTTTTTATAAAACTGTGTCCATGAGGTGAGTGCGTCCACGGTTACGACAGTCACAGTAAGACCTGATTCCTCCAGAGAGCCGGCAAACATATTCATCATCCAGGGGGTGAGCTTGGCGAATGCCGGACTCATGATGCCAAAAAGGATAAACACAATCACAAGAGAAACAGCGCGTCCGGTGCGGATATTCTCTAACCATTCTTTTTTAATAAATGCCCTCATTTCTTAATCACCTCCATAAACAGATCCTCTAAAGTCGGTTCCAGGCGTACAATGCGCTGAAACGGCATATCACTTGCAGAAATGCGCGACAGAATGCCTGGGAGAGCCTGCGGGTCGGAGAGGATAAGCCGGGCGGGATTGCCGGCATCCGTCTGCAAAAAAGGAAATTCGGCATGCAGCGCTTGTGCATCCTCTGCTGTAAGCATTTCCAGCTCGATTGCCGCAGCCCTTCTTTTCTGTTTTATTTCATCCAGTGTGCCGCTCATGGCAATGGTACCGTTGTGAAGTAATGCCATCTCGTCACAGATTCTTTCGACATCGGAAAGAATATGGCTGGAAAAGATGACTGTGCTTTCTTCACGGGCGGCGGTAAGGATATCCAGAATTTCCTTGCGGCCGAGCGGGTCGAGTGCCGAGGTAGGCTCATCGCAAATCAACAGCTTAGGACGATGAAACAATGCCTGGGCGATGCCGAGACGCTGCTTCATACCGCGCGAATAGCCGTGAATTCGCCTGTTTTCGGTAAGTCCCACCAGCTCGAGCAGCTCCGAGGTTCGCTTTTTGATTGCAGGCTCGGACATTCCGCTGATCCGTCCGCAGAGTGCAAGATATTCGGAAGGCGTCATGTAAGAATAGAATTCCGGCACATCCGGCAGATACCCGATAAAGCGGTTGGTACGGTTATGTCTGGCCCGGACCGGTACACCGTTTACTGTAACTTCGCCGCTGTCGCCCTGCAGCAGGCCAAGTATGATTTTCATGGTGGTTGTTTTTCCGGCGCCGTTTTGTCCGACAAAGCCAAACACGGTATGCTCCGGCACGGTGAAGCTGACATCGGAAAGTACCTGTTTAGCTCCGAAGCGTTTGGTAAGATGTGATACTGTTAACATGCTTGAATTCAATGTGGTTTCCTCCTACTCAAAATATAGGGCTCCTATGCGTCTTCCTTTCCCAACAGCAGATACGCAACCGGACCGATGAATTCCATTCCGACAATGGCGATGAGCAGCCACATGGTGCGGGTTCCCCGTTTGTAGTGATTATGCGTCAGGATGTGATGCAGCGTAAAGGCAAGCAAACCAAACTGGACGATAATCAGTGGAATCAGAAAAGGAAGAATTTCGTTGATTTGTGTTGTTTCAGGCATTGTTGCTGCCTCCTTTCATGAGATGCTGGTAAATGGTTTGAAATTCGGGTGTGTCGCGAAGGCTCTCAAAGAGCGGATGCTGCAGGATGTCAAGGGCACTCTGCCGGACAAGAGCTTCGTTTCTTGGCGGAAGCGCTCCGAGAGGCAGCTTTGCAATCCAGTTTTCCAGACTGCTGAAATAATCATCTCCGTGCAGCAGCTGCAGAGTGTTCCCGCGAAAGAGATTGTCTATGGCCCTGCTGTAACGGGCGAGCGCATTAAGAGCGGGCTGTTTTTTGCCTGCGGCGGCATAAACCAAAGCGGTCTGATAGTAAAACTGTGCCGAAGAATTGGGGTTCAGCGCATCAACCTGATACAATTCGATGATTCCTTGAACCCGGCTAATAGTTTCCTCGCAAGCGGCAAGATCGCTGATATGTAAGGCGAGCATTTGGATGGAAATCCCAATCAGGGACAACATGTGATGATATACGGATATTTGCGCGTATTCGACTGCTTTTTGGGAAGCGCCGGCAAGCTGGTAAGCAGATATCAGCGTGGCATCACTCTGATGAAAAAAACGAAACGGGTTCATCGCCTCCTCTAATTCGGCAATTACTGTATCGGGTCTGCCCAGCTGCAATTCAAACATTGCCTTCAGTGCAGTGGTATCACTGCAGATACTCAGATCAGTACAGTTATCCAAAATACGGTCGCATAGCATCAAACCTTCGGTGAGGATAGCCTCACGCTCGCCGGCTTCTTTGGCAAGCATGAAATGATTCAGGTAGAGCAGACTTGCCTGGAGCAGGAACGGGTAGCAGGAATAGTAGCGGTGCGTATAAGCGCGAAGCTTGTCAAAAGCATCCCGAAACGGAAGCTTTGCGAATGCGGAGGACATCTCCTGATAAATCAGGCGGATCTGCTCGCGGGAAAGGCTTGTCTCGTATCCGAGCAGTTCATCCACCGTAACATCAAAGAAAACAGCAAGCTGTGGGAGCAAAAGAATATCCGGCATGCTCTGTCGGTTTTCCCATTTGGAAACCGATGCCTTGGTGACCCCGATAAAATCTGCAAGCTCTTCTTGTGTCATTTTCC
>CAMALD010000209.1 GCA_945836355.1 uncultured Lachnospiraceae bacterium
CGTCTCATATATAGCATTATAATACCAAAGCTGCGCTTCGTAAATATCATTCTTAAAATAATAGTACTCTCCAAGCTCAAAGCATACCTCTGAGGATGCCTTGCCCAGCGCCACGTTTTTTAATGCACTCGCAAAGAACAAATCCAGCGAAGCCGTCAGACGTGCCCCTCTTGTCAGTACACAAAGCGCCTGCCTGATTGCTGTATCCGATTTTCCCTGCTCCAATTGCTCCTTGAAAAACGGTATCGCCTCCTCAAAATCCGATGCCGTACCGGAAATCATCAGTTCACGGGCATACATCGAAACAAGATGCTCCGACAGTCCGCCGTCGCGCTGAATCGCCCGTCGGAACATGGAGAAATCCCTGCCGGCGTGAGAATGCAGCGGTGCATGTCTGATACGGATATCGGTATCCAGAATCACCGGCTCCAGCCTTACCGTTTCATGAAGCGGATGACACCACACAAAATCGCGCAGCCTCTTGTACAGCTTCGGCCGCAGCTCCTCATCAAAATTGTAGGTGGTTCCGTGCTCGAGCTGATTCGTATAAAGCATCTGCACAATTTCCACCGAATGATCCAGGGTCATCTTCAAATGTACAAAGCGCGCCCACTCGGACTTCTCTAAGATTTCATCCGCATCCGCCACGTAGATATACTCCATCGACGCCTTGGAAAACGAGAAATTCCGCGCTGCAGAGAAATCATCCACCCAGGTAAAATCATACACCTTGTCCGTATAACGCTCCGCAATCTGTCTGGTGGCATCCGTCGAGCCGGTATCGACGATTATAATCTCGTCCGCAATGCCCAGAAGACTGTCAAGGCATCTTGCCAGCACCTTCTCCTCGTTCTTTACAATCATGCACACACTAATCGTAATCATCAAAAGCCTCCTTTTTAATAAATAGAAAACGAAATCTCGTAATCTACTGCAAACTCATGTGCCGCCGAATTTTTCTTCACCTTCAGCTTGAGCGATTCACTGCAGTAATCGAACGCTCCGCTTCCGATGTCTTCCACGGAGGACGGCACCAGCACGGACTTTAATGCCTCACAGCCGTCAAAGGCACTGTAGCCCAGCTCCTTCAGGGTGCTCGGCAGGTTCACTGTCGTAAGTGCAATGCACCCTGCAAATGCAGAATCCTCAATCAAAGTAAGTCCGGAGCTAAAGGTAAGCTTGCCAAGCTTCTCACAGTATGCAAAGGCCTCCGAACCGATGGTCTTCACCGAGGACGGTATTGACACCTGCGTAAGGGATACGCACTCATAGAAAGCGCAGGAGCCGATTTCCTTGATTGCTTTGCCGAATTTAATGCTCTTTAATGCCGCACATCCGTAGAATGTATCATCCCCAATCGCGGTAATTCCGTCAGGTATCGTAATCGTTGTCAGAGCTTCGCACGCCTCGAAAGCTCCTGCTCCCAGCGATTTCAAACCACTCGGCAATTCAATCGTTTTTAGCGAGCTGCAATATGAGAATGCATCCTCACCAATATCCGTAACCGTCGATGGGATTTTCACCGCGGTCAGGTCATAAAGCCCTTCCAGCGCGCCATCGCCAATGGCTGTCACCTTATATTTACCAAACGAATTCGGGATAACCAGAGAGGTTACCGATGTATCATATATCTCCGTAAGAATGGCAGCTCCGTCCTTCACCTCATATCCGAATAATTCATCCTCTTCCAGCTCCTCCTCCGGCTCCTCTTCCTCAATTACGATCGACACCGAATAATATTTTCCGCTCAGCTTATCCTTGAAGGTGATCTTGACCGTCCCCGCTGCCAACGCCGTCAGCATTCTGGTCTTTGCATCTATGGCAGCAAGCTTTTTATCAGAAACTGCCCATGAGACAGAGGTCTTTTTCAGACCATAGATTTTTGCCTCCAGCTGGCAGGTATCTCCCACCTTCAGGGTGGCAGGCGCATTGGTAATCTTCACATACGGATTGATTACAGTCACAGCAATACTCGAGGTATAGGTTTTGCCGGATTGCTTCATCGTCACCGTCACGGTAGCCTTTCCTTTTGCCACCGGCTTGATCACTCCGGTCTTCGTGACTGTAGCAATGCCTGTGTCAGAGCTCTTATAGCTGACGGCAGCCCCCGCTGCAAGATTATTAAAGCGAATCTTATAGTTATCGCCGCCGACATACAGAGTTTTTTTCGATACGGTCGGTGCAGGGGTGCCGACCGCACAGACTCCCTGTGCAGGGACCAGCATGACCATGAATACCGCCACTGTCAAAACCCAGACTAAAAATGATTTCCTTCCATGTGCCATAAGCTTCATTTGTTTTCCCTCCTGTATTCTAAACAATTCTCTCATCCGGCCGATTACTGCACCGGCTCAAATTCGAGATTATACTCTGCAAACGCATTTTCGTAATAATCCTTTGATTCCGGATGCACGTATACCTTTTCCAAAGCATTGCAGAAATCGAAGATACCCTCACCGACAGAAACCTGCTTCTGCGGCATTGTTACAGACTGTAAACCCGCGCTGTAAAAGCACCGGTCGGCAATCATAACCAGACTCTCCGGCAGCCTGATACTCTCCAATGCCCCGCAGGACCAAAACGCTTCCGTTTCGATGACCAGCAGTCCCTCCGGAAGCACAACATCCGTCAGCCCCTCGCAGTTAGTGAACATTCCATACGGGATCGTCTCCAGAGAAGCCGGAAGGACAATCTCCGTCAGAGCTGCACAGTCAAAAAACGTCTCATCCCCGATACTCTTTAAGGTTTCCGGCAATCGGATACTCTCCAGTGCCGTGCAGCCGCAGAATACTTCCTTTCCAAGCGTCGTCACGCCCTCCGGGAGCTCTATCTGTGTCAATACATCACAATAAGCAAATGCACCGTCCCCAATCATCTTCAAGCCGGTTCCGAACTCAATTCGTTCCAGATCAGCACAGCCCTGAAAAGCCGTATCTCCGATTTTCTCAACATAGTTACCGATAACAACGGACACCACACCGTAAAAATACGAAAACACTTCATCTTCAATCACCGTTACCCGGTAATCCCTTCCCTGGTAGCAGATCACATCGGGAATCACCACCTGCTCTAAGGTAACATCGTAATAATCCACTACCGACACAGTATCCTCCCCTGTCGTTTGATAGCAGATGCCCTTGTACCAATACTGCTCCAATACTTCATCATATACCACTTCATTCTCCGCAAGCTCCTCAGCATCATCCGGCTCATCTGCCTCCGTCCCCGGCTGTGTATCCCCTGAGTCCGTCCCTGCTGTCGGCTCAGGCTGCGTATTCTCCGTGGTCGGCTCTGCCGTTGGTTCCGGCTGCGTCTCCCCCGAGTCCGGCCCTGCTGTCGGCTCAGGACTTTCGCTCACCGACGGTGCGACACTCGGCGTCGGAGTTGTCCTATCCTCCTGTCCCTCCTGCCCGCCACAGGCAGTCAGCAGCATACAGCAGCCTGCCAGCAGCATACTTTCCCTTATATTCCTCCTTATCCGATTCATATCCGTTCCTCCGCTATCAATCTCAAATTATCATTTTAATGAACAATCCCTGTTCATGTTAACATCATACCGATATCATGATGTTGGAGTCAAAGGTATTTTGACCCTTGTATCATATTATGTTATATCGGCATTTTTCCGGTTTTTCTTTACTCCAGAAAAAATACAAAAATAGTATAGAAAACCACCT
>CAMALD010000210.1 GCA_945836355.1 uncultured Lachnospiraceae bacterium
AAATGCCAAGTCTCTCCTTCGGCGTATGAATATCTTTCATATCCGGTCCGATGGAAATGATATCCATATCAGGAAGCTTTTCACAGATCAGACCGCATTCCAGCCCCGCATGGATGGCCTGTACTTCCGGCTTTCTCTTATATTCACCCTCAAATATTTCAATAAATTTATCACGCAGCGGAGATTCCTTGCGGTATTCCCATGCAGGATACTCCGAGCCGGATTCGCACTCACCGCCAAGAAAATCAAACAAATACTTAATTCTGTCGCGTACGAAATACTTATAGCTGCCCACGGAGCTTCGCACAGAAAAATGAAATTCCGCTTTATCCTCTGTTACATTGAAAATGCCGAGATTCAGGGAGCTCTCCACCAGCCCTTCGATATCCGCACTCATCCTCTGCACCCCGTCCGGAGCCTGCATCAGAATAAACAATAGCTTTTCAAAGGAAACCGGCAAAAGCACCTTTGCCTTTGCATTTTCCTTCACACAAACAGACAGCTTCATATTCGGCTCTCTCGTACTCAGCTCTGCAGAATACTTTTCAAAAAGCGCCTCGATAGATGCCTTCACTGACTCTGCAGTCTTGTTTTCTACAAGAATAGAACAGCTTGCCGCACACGGTATCGCATTGTCCTTCTCACCGCCGTAAAAGTCTGCCAATGCATAATCACAGCTTTCACGCAGCTCAAACAGCAATCTTGCCATCTGATATACCGCATTCACACGGAACTTATGGATTTCGGCACCGGAATGCCCGCCGTTCAATCCGGTCAGCTCCAAGGAAAGTAATGTGCCCTCACACTCTTCTCTCATAAGCTCAAGATTTGCGTTCACGCGCAGACCTCCGGCGCAGCCGACCAGCACAACGCCCTCCTCCTCCGAGTCAACATTAATCAGGCTTCTGCCTTGGATAAGGGATGCATCCAGCGCCTTTGCACCGTCCATGCCGGTCTCCTCATCGGTAGTTACCACCAGCTCCAGAGAAGGATGTGCAAGGGTATCATCTGCAAGCATCGCCATGCCGTATGCCATTGCAATGCCGTCATCACCGCCAAGCGTCGTCCCGCGCGCGCCGAGAAAATCTCCCTCGACAAAAAGCTCCAGGCCTTCCTTTTCAAAATCATGCGAATATCCGTCCTCGCTGACGCAGACCATATCCATATGTCCCTGCAGCACGACGCCGGTATGGTTCTCATAGCCTGCGGACGCCGATTTATAGATGATGACATTCTTCGCCTCATCCTGAACATATTTCAGCCCTTGCTCCTTTGCAAAGCTCACAAGAAAATCGCTGATCTTGTCATTATATCCGGAGCCTCTTGGTATCCCCGAAAGCTCTGTAAAGTATTTCAAGACGTTTTTATAGTCACATTCCGCCAGCATTTTTTCAATATCATCCATTATATGCTCCATCCTTTTGAATTAATTCTTAAACGAATGAATCGGTGCAGGAATTCTGCCTCCACGGTTTACAAAGGCTTCACAGGAGAAGGAATTTACCGGCATAATCGGTGCGTATCCGAGCAGTCCGCCAAACTCCACAATCTCACCCACGCTCTTCCCGATTACAGGAATCACGCGCACCGCCGTAGTCTTCTGATTGATCATACCGATTGCCATCTCATCCGCAATAATGCCGGAGATGGTTGCCGGTGATACATCACCCGGAATGGCGATCATATCAAGTCCTACCGAGCAGACGCAGGTCATGGCTTCGAGCTTCTCGAGGGTCAGACAGCCCGCCTGAACGGCATCGATCATCCCCTGGTCCTCGCTGACCGGGATAAATGCACCGCTTAAGCCTCCGACATACGAGGATGCCATCACGCCGCCCTTTTTTACCTGGTCATTGAGCAGGGCAAGTGCTGCAGTTGTTCCCGGCGCACCAGGATACTCCAGACCGATTTCCTGAAGAATTTCCGCCACGCTGTCACCGACCGCCGGTGTAGGCGCAAGGGAAAGATCCACGATACCGAACGGAATACCGAGGCGCTTCGAAGCCTCTTTTGCAACGAGCTGTCCGACACGGGTTATCTTAAATGCCGTTTTCTTGATGGTTTCGCAGAGGGTCTCAAAATCCTTGCCCCTTGCCTCCTCCAAGGCTTTCTTCACAACACCCGGGCCGCTGACTCCGACATTGATGATTGCGTCAGCCTCCGTCACACCGTGGAAGGCACCCGCCATAAACGGGTTATCATCCGGTGCATTGCAGAAAATGACAAGCTTTGCACATCCCAGTGAATCGTTCTCCTTTGTGTACTCGGCAGTTGCCTTGACAACATCCCCCATCAGCCTCACCGCATCCATATTGATACCGGTCTTTGTCGAGCCGACATTAATGGAGCTGCAGACGCGCTCCGTCACGGCAAGTGCCTGCGGAATCGATTCCATCAAAAGGCGGTCTGCCGCAGTCATACCCTTGCATACCAGCGCACTGTAGCCGCCGATAAAATTAACTCCGACTGTTTTGGCAGCACGGTCAAGAGTTTTTGCGATTTCCACAAAATCCTCCTTCGTTTTGCAGGCTGCGCCGCCGATTAACGCTATCGGAGTGACCGAAATACGCTTGTTGACCACCGGAATTCCAAATTCCTTTTCGATTTCCATTCCGGTTGACACCAGATTTTCCGCTGTCCTCGTAATCTTTTCATATATCTTTTCCTTCAGCCTGTTCAAATCGCTGTCTATACAATCCAAAAGACTGATACCCATTGTAATTGTGCGCACATCAAGATTTTCCTTCTCTATCATCGCATTGGTTTCCATGACCTCACTAAAATTTATCATTTTCCTGTCCCTTCTTCCAATCCCTGAATATTTTTTTCGCAGCTAATTTTCTTAGATACGATGCATCATATCAAAGATATCTTCGCGCTGTGCTTTGATAATGACTCCGATTTCCTCGCCAAGCTTCTCCAGCTCCGAGCTGATTACGCCAAATTCCTTGGAGGATGCAGAGGTATCCACGATCATCATCATATTGAAATATCCGGAAACGATGGTTTGTGAGATATCAAGAATATTAACCCTGCTTTCAGCAAGGTATGTACACACCTTTGCAATAATACCTACCTGATCCTGTCCTACTACTGTAATGATTGTCTTATTCATACAAAAACATCCTTTCATGTGTTAATATTTTATAATTAAACTTTAAAGCATTCCGATATTTTGTCGCGGTTTGCAACATGTACCGACGGCATCGGCAGTCCTTTGTTCCAGCTGCTTAATAATGCCTGATGTACCGTCTCGTATGCCAGCTCCGGGAAATTGTTTTCCTTACTGAGATGTCCCAGCACAATGTGCTTCATATCATCGTGCAGAAGCCGGATAATCACCTCCGCAGCCGCGTCATTCGACAAATGGCCGAATTCTCCGGCCACCCGAAGCTTTAAGGCGTACGGGTAGCTTCCCACCATCAGCATATTTTTGTCATGGTTTGCCTCAAGGTATAAAATTTCAGACCTTGCAAGAGCCCGCAGAACATTGTCGCTGTATATTCCCAGGTCGGTCGCCATACCGATTTTATGTCCGCCGCAGGAGAACGTGTAGCTCACCGGCTTCACCGCATCATGGGATATGGCAAACGGATGGATGTGAATATCTCCGATTTGAAAATCCGTTTCATACTCCACCTCATGCAGATAAGCGGCCAAATTGCATTC
>CAMALD010000211.1 GCA_945836355.1 uncultured Lachnospiraceae bacterium
ACACGGCTGTTAACCGTGGTGTTGCTGGTTCGAGCCCAGCTCGGGGAGTTTTTTTATAGCTATCAAAGGTTTCTGCAAGGTAAGAATTTGTGCGGAAAAGCAAGACATGGTTATTTATGATAGCGCATATAATTCAATATGGCGACTTAGCCAAGTGGTAAGGCATGGGACTGCAACTCCCTGATCATCGGTTCAAATCCGTTAGTCGCCTTTATTAAACCCTGAAAAGAACAGCTTTTTAGGGTTTTTGTGCTTTTACAGGGACATTCCGGTTTGCCCGGAGAAAACGGAGGATAATCATGAGAATACTACATTCCATACCGCGGGAAGATGGATTTCGCATGCCGGCGGAATACGAGGAACATGAGGGCTGCATTATTATATGGCCTGAGCGCGCAGATTCTTGGCAGTACGGTGCGGTGGCAGCCAGGAGGGCATTTGTGCAGGTCGCAGTGGCTATTGCAGAGTCGGAAAAGGTAACGGTATGTGCCGGCGAGGCCCAGTACGATACGGCAAGAGAAATGCTTCCGCCTCAGATTCGCGTGGTGGAGATGTCAAGCAATGATTCCTGGGCAAGAGACTATATGCCGACCTTTGTGGTGAATGAGGAAGGAGAACGCCGCGGCATTGACTGGTATTTTAATGCATGGGGCGGACTGGTGGACGGTCTTTACTTTCCGTGGGACAAGGATAATAAGATGGCGCGCAAATTCTGCGATATGATGGACACGGATGTGTATGATGCGCGCGATTTTGTGCTGGAGGGCGGTTCCATCCATGTGGACGGTGAGGGGACTGCAATGGTGACCGAGGCGTGTCTGCTGAGTGCGGGGCGCAATCCCTTCCTTACCAAGGAGCAGATTACGGAAAAGCTGAAGGCATATCTTAATGTGGATAAGGTAATCTGGCTTCCGAGGGGAATTTATCAGGATGAGACAAACGAGCATGTGGATAACATCTGCGCCTTTACCGCACCGGGAGAAGTGGTACTGGCCTGGACGGACAATGAGGAGGATCCCCAGTATGAATTGTCGCTTGCCTGTCTGAAGGTTTTAAATCAGGAAAGAGATGCGAGAGGACGGCGGATTAAGGTGCATAAGCTTCCGCTTCCCGCACCGGTATATGTGGATGATGACACCTGCGAAGGGCTGGCTCACATGGATATGGAGCCGACCAGAACACCGGGAGAACGTCTGGCGGCATCCTATGTAAATTTTTATATTTCAAACGGGGCGGTTGTGATGCCGGGCTTTGGCGATGTTAAGGATGCGGAAGCGAAGAAAATATTAGAGGAACTGTTTCCGACAAGGAAAGTGGTGCAGGTGATGGCGAGGGATATTTTGATTGGCGGCGGAAATATCCACTGCATCACGCAGCAGATTCCGGCGAAAGGAAAAACAAAGAGGAAGGCGGAAGGAATTAATGCGTAAAGTAAAGGTTGCGGCTGTTCAGATGAATTGTGTGAAGAATCGCGGGCAGAATATTGATAAGGCGGAAAAGCTGGTAAGGGAAGCAGCGGCTGAAGGAGCGCAGATCGTACTCCTGCCGGAATTATTTGAAAACCTGTATTTTTGTCAGGAAAAGCGCTACGATCATTATCAGCTTGCGGAGGCTGCGGAAGAGAATGCAGCGATAAGGCGTCTTGCTCCGGTGGCAAAGGAATTAGGAGTTGTATTGCCGGTCAGCTTTTATGAGCGCGATGGGAATGTGCTTTACAATTCGGTCGCGGTGCTTGACGCGGACGGCAGGAATCTGGGCGTGTACCGCAAGACGCACATTCCGGATGACCATTTTTATCAGGAAAAATTCTATTTTACTCCGGGCAATACCGGATTTAAAGTATTTGACACCGCGTATGGGCGTATCGGTATCGGAATCTGCTGGGACCAGTGGTTTCCGGAGACGGCAAGGTGTCTGGCACTCGAGGGTGCAGAGCTTTTGTTCTATCCGACCGCAATCGGGTCGGAGCCGATTTTGGAGTGCGACAGTATGCCGCATTGGAGACGCTGTATGCAGGGACATGCCGCCGCTAACGTTGTGCCGGTGATTGCCGCCAATCGTTACGGCGAGGAGCGCGTGACACCGTGTGCGGAAAATAACGGACAGACCTCGGCGCTTATATTCTACGGCTCATCGTTTGCTACGGATGAGACCGGAGAGGTGATTGCACAGGCAGACCGCGCCGGGGACACCGTGCTGGTGGCGGAGTATGACCTCGATGCAATTCGTGACATGCGCCTGTCGTGGGGACTATTCCGCGACCGAAGGGAAGAGTGCTACTCAAGGATTGCAGGCAGATGATTCATTTTCCTTTTTCCTTGACAAAATGAAATTTCTATACTATGATGATTCTGAAGATTATCAAAAGCGCTGATAAAGACAGTACTTGACAGGGAAAGCATACAGCGAGTCGGGAGGGTGTGAGCCGGCAGGGAGTATCTGGCAGGGAAAATCACTTTTGAGCTGCATGGCTGAAAGGTATTACAGAGAGTAGGCTGTGTCGGTATCCGCCGTTACACGGATAAGGTATAAAAGCTGCGGATGGTTTTGCATTTGCGGCGGAGTACACGAAAAATAGGTGGTGAAAAGGTATATACCCTTATCCTGTTTGGATAAGGGTTTTTCTTTTTTACAGCAGAAAGGAGAAACTGGATGGAACTGTGGGATGTTTATGACCATTGTTTTCAAAAGACAGGCAAGATACATCAGCGAGGGACACCGTTGAATCCGGGAGAGTATCATCTGGTGGTGGCGGTTTATCCGGTAAATTCGCAGGGACAGATTTTGATTCAGAAGCGTAATCCGAATCTGAAGCTGATGCCGGGCATATGGGCAGCTACAGGCGGCTCCGCGGTGCAGGGGGAAGACGCATGGGATGCCTGCAGGAGAGAGCTGAAGGAAGAGATAGGGCTGTGCGCGACCAAAGAAAACGCGGAGATGATTGCAGCGTTTAAGCGCATTGACAGCTATAACACAATCTGGCTGATACATACCGATGTGAAGAAGGAAGAACTGGTGCTGCAGGAAGAAGAGGTATCGGATGCTATGTGGGTAACGCCTGCGGAATTAAAGAGCATGGCAAAGGAAGGAAGCTTCCATTACTACCGTTATCTCGACTGGCTGATTGATTACATTTCCGGTATAAACTGACGTCGGTGACTTTTTGAATAATGACTGAAAACAGAAAATGAAAAATGAAATAGAAAGGATGAGAAATCATGTACGAAAAAGTGTCAACCGATATGAATTTCGTCGACAGAGAAAAAGAAGTTCTGAAGTTCTGGAATGAAAACAAAATCTTCCAGAAGAGCATGGACTCAAGAAAAGAAGGACCGACCTATACCTTTTACGACGGTCCGCCTACCGCCAACGGCAAACCGCATATCGGACATGTGCTGACCCGCGTCATCAAGGATATGATTCCGCGCTACCGCACCATGAAGGGATATATGGTACCACGCAAGGCAGGCTGGGATACCCACGGACTGCCGGTTGAGATTGAGGTGGAGAAGCTTCTCGGTCTGGACGGCAAGGACCAGATTGAAGAGTACGGTCTTGAGCCGTTCATCAAGAAGTGTAAGGAAAGTGTCTGGAAATACAAGGGTATGTGGGAGGATTTCTCCGGCACAGTCGGTTTCTGGGCAGA
>CAMALD010000212.1 GCA_945836355.1 uncultured Lachnospiraceae bacterium
TAAGGAGTTATGCTGGATGTATGTTTACTAGGAACAAGTGGTATGATGCCTTTGCCGGGCAGATGGCTGACGGCACTCATGACCAGATTGAATGGGAGCAGTCTGCTGATTGACTGCGGAGAGGGGACACAGATTGCTATCCGGGAAAAGGGATGGAGTTTTCACGATATTGATGTTATCTGCTTTACGCATTATCATGGGGACCACATCAGCGGATTGCCGGGGCTTCTTTTGTCCATGGGCAATGCAGAGCGCTCGGCACCGTTGACCCTGATTGGCCCGAAGGGGTTAGAGAGGGTGGTGTCGGCATTAAGGGTAATAGCACCGGAGCTTCCTTTTGAACTGAACTACATCGAATTGTCGGAGCAGCGCCAGACGATATCCATCGGAACGTATCTGCTGGAGGCGTTCCGTGTAAACCACAACATGATATGTTACGGTTATAATATATTGGTTAAACGCAGCGGACGTTTTATACCGGAAAAGGCGGAGCAGAATCATGTGCCGCAGATGCTCTGGAGCAGATTGCAAAAAGGCATGATTCTGGAGCATGAGGGAAGGACCTACACGCCGGATATGATTCTCGGACCGGAACGTAAGGGTATCAAGCTGACATATTGTACAGATACCAGACCGGTACCTGTCATTGTCGAGGCGGCGAGAAATGCGGATTTGTTTATCTGCGAGGGAATGTACGGGGAAAAGGGCAAGGAGAGCAAGGCACAAGAGCATAAACACATGACGTTTTATGAGGCGGCGGAGCTTGCAAAGCGTGCGGAAGTAGAAGAATTGTGGCTGACGCATTACAGCCCTTCACTGATAAGGCCGGAAGAATTTATGGCGGAGACCAGAAAGATATTCTCGAGGACATATCCCGGCAAGGATAAAAAGACGGTTACTTTGGAGTTTGCAAAGGATGAGGGGGAACGGTAACAGATATTGTATTGACCGGGTTGCAGCAGAAGGAGCATGATGATGGGAAAGAGAAAAAAAACATGGATCACATGGGCTGTGATGGTTGTGATTGCAGTGGCGGTAGTGGTCGGATATTTTGTGATTTCCTCCAAAAAGAATGATGACAATTACGAGGCGGAAGCGGTGCAGACAGAAGTGTCAAAGCTATTGGAAAAAAATCTGGACAGCGCTTATCCGGCAACTCCGAGAGAGGTCGTAAAGCTATATAGCAGAATCATGAAATGCTTTTATAATGAGGAGCTGGGGACAAAGCAGATGGAAGGTCTGACGGACCAGCTGCGGCGGCTGTTTGATGCACAGCTTTTGGATGCAAATCCCCGCCAGGAGCATCTGGCCGAGCTTCAGGAAGAAATCCGTTCCTATGCGGCACATAAGCGCACGGTCACAAGCTATCAGGTGGAAGCCGCAAACAATGTAGTAGAGTGGACGCTCGACGGGCAGGAGTTTGCGCGGCTGATTGCTGCGTATACGGAGAAGGAGGATACGCAGTATCTTAAAGTATATGAAGAATTTGTTCTTCGCAAGGATGCGGAGGGAAAATGGAAGATTGTCGGCTGGAAGCTCGCGGACGAGGAGGATATGCAGTGACGGAGCTTATTGTGGCAGTAGGGCTGACAGTGCGGGAATGAGAGGATGCTATGAAGAATCAGGAAAAAGAAGATGTAGTAATTTTGGCAATTGAATCGTCGTGTGATGAAACTGCTGCTGCGGTAGTGAAAAATGGAAGAGAGGTTCTTTCCAATATCATTTCATCTCAAATTGATTTACATACACTTTACGGTGGAGTGGTGCCAGAAATAGCATCGCGCAAGCATATTGAGAAAATCAATCAGGTTATTGAGGAGGCGCTGGCAAAGGCGCAGGTATCATTAAAGGAACTGGATGCAGTTGCGGTCACCTATGGACCGGGGCTGGTGGGGGCACTTTTAGTCGGAGTTGCCGAAGCAAAGGCGATTGCTTATGCTGCAAAGCTGCCCCTTGTCGGCGTGCACCATATTGAAGGGCACGTTTCCGCCAATTACATTGAGAATCCGGATTTGGAGCCTCCTTTTTTGTGTCTGATTGTTTCCGGAGGACATACGCATTTGGTGCTGGTGAAGGAGTATGGGGAATATGAAATCATCGGCCGCACGCATGATGATGCGGCAGGTGAGGCATACGACAAGGTTGCGCGCGCAATCGGACTTGGCTATCCCGGCGGACCGAAAATCGACCGTCTCGCAAAGGAAGGCAATCCGCATGCGATAGAGTTTCCAAGGGCTAAAATCGAGGGCTCGGAATACGATTTCAGCTTCAGCGGTCTGAAATCGGCGGTTTTGAATTATCTGAATTCCTGTGAAATGAAGGGGGAAGAAATCAACCGCGCAGATGTGGCGGCTTCGTTTCAGCAGGCAGTGGTGGATGTTTTAGCTGAGCGCACCATGACGGCTGCAAAGGAATACGGAATGAAGAAGGTGGCTATTGCAGGCGGTGTCGCATCCAACTCTGCATTGCGGGCGGCTATGATGTCGGCATGCAACAGAAACGGCTTGGAGTTTTACCGCCCTTCTCCGATTTTTTGTACGGACAACGCGGCGATGATCGGTGCAGCGGCTTATTATGAATATCGTAAAGGGGTGCGCAGCGGTTTGGATTTGAACGCGGTGCCGAACCTTAAGATAGGGGAAAGATAATGAATAAAAGTTATGCAATCGTGCTTGCCGGAGGAAGCGGAAGCCGGATGGGCGGGGATATTCCGAAGCAATACCGGCTGTTAAAGGAGATCCCTGTACTGTGCTATTCCCTAAGAACCTTTGAAAATAGTGCGGTGGAGGGGATTGTTATTGTTACGGCAGACAATATGCAGGAATATGTATCGAAAGAGCTTGTGGAAAAATATAACATAAAAAAGATTGCTGCCATCACTGCAGGAGGCAGTGAGAGATATCTTTCCGTATGGCAGGGGTTACAGTGCCTGCCGGATACCGGTACAGTTTTGGTACATGACGGAGCGCGCCCGTTTGTCAGCGAAGAGCTGATCGGACGCGTGCTCGAAGGAGCGCAGACATACCGTGCGTGTATTCCGGGAATCCCGGTCAAGGATACCATAAAACAAGTGAGTGAACAACGTGTTGTCCATACACCGCCCCGCAGGGAGCTGTATGCGGTACAGACACCGCAGGCATTTGATCTGGCAATGCTAAAAGAGGCCTATCACCGCTTGCTTGGAGGCGGGAAGGATAACGTTGAAATTACGGATGACGCGATGCTGGTGGAGACCATTCTGGGAGAAACTGTGCATGTGGTGGAGGGGGATATATATAATATGAAGCTGACAACACCGGAGGATATGCTGGTTGCAGAAATTTTTGCAAATAATCTGAAAAAAAGATAAAAAGTCCTTGACAAGCATTAAATGCTATGTTAAAATAGCAAAGCGTTGTTCGGAGAGTTGGCCGAGTGGTTTAAGGCGCTGGTCTTGAAAACCAGTGATTCCGAAAGGAACCGTGGGTTCGAATCCCACATTCTCCGCTTGAGTTCGCCGAAACAATGCGAATTCGATATTATCTTGGAATTGTATTATTAGGCAGATACAATGAATGTATGGAGAAATACCCAAGCTGGCTGAAGGGGCTCCCCTGGAAAGGGAGTAGGTCGTTAATAGCGG
>CAMALD010000213.1 GCA_945836355.1 uncultured Lachnospiraceae bacterium
GTGAGAGCAAGCCTGCAGTGAAGCAGCCTCCGGCTTTCTGCAACGGAAAACACGGATACAAAAAGCGAAAACACAAGAAGATTCTTTTGCTTGACATTTCAGCAGAAAATAGAGAAAATAAAGTTGATGAAGATATCAAAAGTGATGATGAATTGGAAGGTTATGACTATGAGAAAACTGGCGTTAAGTGACGATATATTGCTGCAGATTGAGAAGCCGGCGCGCTACATCGGCGGCGAAGTCAATTCAGTGATGAAGGATAAGAATGCGGTAGACATTCGTTTCTGTATGTGCTTCCCGGACGTGTATGAGGTGGGGATGTCCCACCTTGGCATTCAGATATTGTATGACATGTTTAATCGCAGGGAGGATACCTGGTGTGAGCGTGTCTACTCGCCGTGGATGGATCTGGACCCGATTATGAGGGCGAAAAATATTCCGCTGTTTGCGCTGGAATCCCAGGACCCGGTCAGGGATTTTGACTTTTTAGGAATCACATTGCAGTACGAAATGTGCTATACCAATATTCTTCAGGTGTTGGATCTTTCCGGTATTCCGCTGTATGCAAAGGATCGCGGCGAGGATGACCCGATTGTAATCGGGGGCGGTCCGTGTTCCTACAATCCGGAGCCGATTGCCGAGTTTTTTGACTTTTTCTATATCGGTGAGGGTGAGACTGTATACGATCAAATTCTGGATTCGTATAAAGAAAATAAAAAGAATGGTGGCACCCGTGCCGATTATCTTGCGAGGGTCGCAGAGATTGAGGGGATGTATGTTCCGGCGTTTTATGATGTGACGTATCATGAGGATGGCACGATTGCTTCCTTTGTTCCGAATCATCCGTCTGCAAAGCCTGTAATCCGAAAGCAGGTCGAAATGCAGCTCAGTGATACGTTTTATCCGGAAAAACCGGTTGTGCCGTATATAAAGACCGTACAGGACCGCGTGGTGCTTGAAATTCAGCGCGGCTGTATCCGAGGCTGCCGATTTTGTCAGGCGGGTATGCTGTACCGCCCGATTCGCGCACGCGATTTGGAGTTCTTAAAGGAGCGTGCAAAGCAGATGATTGACAATACCGGTCAGGATGAGATAACGCTGAGCTCGTTAAGCTCAAGTGATTACAAGGAACTGCCGGAGCTGGTCTATTATCTGATTAAGGAGTTTGAAGCCCGGAAAATCAATATTTCGCTGCCATCCCTGCGCATCGATGCCTTTGCGCTCGATGTGATGAGCAAGGTGCAGGATATCCGCAAAAGCAGCCTGACCTTCGCACCGGAGGCAGGCTCGCAGCGCATGCGCAATGTAATCAATAAAGGACTGACAGAGCAGAATATCCTGCAGGGCTCTATGGATGCATTCCGCTCGGGCTGGAACAAGGTTAAGCTGTATTTCATGCTCGGTCTTCCTACCGAGACAAAGGAGGACATTGAGGCAATCGCCGAGCTTTCCGACCGCATTGTACAGGTATATTACACATTGCCGAAGGAGCAGCGCAGCGGGCGCGTTTCGGTAGTTACCAGCACCTCATTTTTTGTGCCGAAGCCGTTTACCCCGTTTCAGTGGGTGGGGATGAATACAGAGGAGGAATTTCTGGAAAAGCAGAAGCTTGTCAGCAGGCGGCTTAAGCAGCTTGTCAATGGGCGCAGCATCCGTTATAACTGGCATGATGCGGACACAACCGTCATGGAAGGAATCTTTGCGCGTGGCGACCGAAAACTTGCCGGGTCCATCTATGACGCATATAGGGCAGGCTGTGTTTATGATGCCTGGTCCGAATATTTCCACTATGACCGCTGGAAGGAGATTTTTGCGAAAAACGGCGTGGATATTGCATTCTACACCACCAGAGAACGTGACAGGGACGAGATTTTACCGTGGGATTTCATTGATGCGGGTATAACCAAGCAGTTCCTGTGGAGAGAGTACCGGAAGGGGATACAAGAGCTTGTGACGCCGAATTGCAGAAAGGCATGTGCGGGCTGTGGCGCGAATGTATTCCACGGCGGAGTCTGCTACGAGGAGCGGGAAGGTAATCCTGCAATGGAGGAAATATGATTGTACGTGTAAAATTTTCTAAATATGGATTGACAAAATTTATCGGACATCTGGATGTGGTGCGCTATTTTCAGAAAGCAATCCGGCGTTCCGGGCTTGAGGTGATGTATTCCGAGGGCTTTAATCCGCACCAGCTGCTTTATTTTGCTGCGCCCCTCGGACTCGGGCAGACCAGTGATGCGGAATACATGGATGTTACCTTGAAGCGTGAATATCCGTTAGAAGAGATAAAGGAGCGGCTGAACGCGGTGATGGCGGAAGGGTTTTATGTGCAGTCAGTGTCCCGTCTTTCCGAGTGGAAGCCAAATCAGAAAAAAGAATCCATCATGTCGCTGACCTCCTGCGCAGACTATATGGTATCCGTGAAGGATATGGAGGTTGGGCAGGACGGTGTCACCAAGCCTTATGCGGAGTGGTTTGCTGATATCCGGGAGAGCTTTCCGGAGTGGATTGAGCAGGACTGTATCATGGTTGAGAAGGAGTCAAAAAAGAGCACGCGGACAGTGGACTTAAAACCGATGATTTTTGCGTGGGGCTTCACTCCCGAAACGCTTTATCCGGACGCCGTGGATCCGCTTATGGGGATATGGCATGCGGACACCTACGAAAACGGAATCCGCCTGTTTTTCCGTCTTGCCAGCGGTAGTGTGGACAACCTCAAGCCGGAGCTGGTTCTGGAAGAATATTGCAAGAGCAGGGGCATTACGTATCAGGAGAGTGCGCTGCAGTTTCACCGCATGGAGACATACTGCGATCTCAGTCTGCGTAATATGAATCAGGAGGAGACACGTGCGGCAATCGACGCAGGCAAAAACCGGCGTGAATTTGTGCCGTTGTGGAAAATCAATTAATTAAACCAGCGAGCATTAATAAAAACCAGCGAGCATTTTGAGAAATCTATTATTTGAAACGGCGAAGGATGATTAACATATTTAAATTATGTAAACTAAAACAAATATATCATTATTGGGACAGCTATGGACTATAAATTATTGATTACAAATTATGAGAATAGAATTGTTTCAGCACTTTATGATGAGAAACGCCCGGTACAGATACTGGCGGACCCGGTCGAGGAGCGGACTCTGCGCATCGGCGGGATTTATATAGGGCGGATATCCAATATTGTAAAGAACCTGAACGCTGCCTTTGTGGAGATCTGTCCGGGAGTAATGGGATATCTAGCGCTGGACGGCGCTTTGTCCCCCATCGTAAAGCAGACACATGCGGACGGAAAGCTACATACCGGCGATGAGGTGATTGTTCAGATTGAGCGCGAGGAGATAAAGACAAAGGTTGCGGCTTTGACCGTGAATTTCAATCTGACCGGAAAATACCTTGTACTGGTGCATGGAAAACCGATAATCGGGGTATCGGCAAAGATTACGAACCCGCAAAAGCGCAAGGGCTTAAAAGAGCTACTGGAAACGCAGACTGACGGCGAAAGCTATGGCTTTATCGTGCGCACCAATGCACAGGATGCAAGCCCGGATGAGATTCTGCATGAGGTGGAGGAGCTAAAGAAGCGTTACCAAAAGATTACAGAGAACGGCT
>CAMALD010000214.1 GCA_945836355.1 uncultured Lachnospiraceae bacterium
TACGGATAGCTATGTGATTACATATGAGTATTGCGGCGAGGATTGCCCGGAAAAGAAAAATCAGCAGGTTTACTTTAAGCAGGAAGGATGGGATGAAGAACTGTCCCGGCTTCGCGCGGAGGAGGTTGTGTACTTTCAGCATGCAGATGCTACGGCAAATATTCAACGCGACTTGGGTCTTTGCAGCGGCGGCTCTTTCTGTGCGGCTCTTTTGAAACACCGCAGCGAGGAAAATGCAGTGCTGCTGATTCAGTACAGGGAGCAGCACCATGTGTATTCTGAGCATGAGAAGGAGGCATTTGCGCTTGCAAAGGAAATGCTGGACGTGTATCTTCTGACGGTGCGTGATTATGCGCATGACCGCGAAGAGCTTGAAAAGATTCGTACCTTCGATACGGTGACGGGGCTGTTAAAGTACGAAAATTTTGTGGAGGTTGCAGACCGGCTTATGAAGGAAATCCGTCCGGATGAGCAGCTCGCGGTTGTGTATACGGATATTGCAAATTTCAAATACATCAACGAGCATTACGGATATTCGGCGGGCGATGATGTGCTGCGGCATTTTGAGCAGTTCTTCACTAAGAACTGTAAGCTGCCTGTGATTGCATGCCGCATGTTTTCAGACAATTTTATTCTGCTGATTCGCATGAATTCTGATGTGTCGGAGGAGCGCATCATATACAGTACAGAGCTGTTCAGCAGACGTTTTTCGAATGAAATCAGGGTGGTGTATCCGGAAGCAAAGGTGAATCTGATTGCGGGTATCAGTATTGTTCATGATGTTACAGCCGGGATTATGCAGTACATAGATGAGGCAAATATTGCGCGCAAAAAATGCAAGAAGGCAATGGGCAGCCGCTGCATGCTCTATGATGAGGAGATGGCTGCGCAGGACCGCAGGGAGATGCAGCTTGGCATACAGGCAGAGGAAGCGTTGCTGAATGGTGAATTCTATTTTGAACTGCAGCCTAAGATTGATCTTGTCACAAAGAAGGCAATCGGTGCAGAAGCCTTGGTGCGCTGGAAGAAGGCAGACGGGACAAAAGCATACCCGGATCAGTTTATTCCGGTATTTGAAAAGACAGGCTTTATTACCCGGCTTGATTTTATGGTTTATCGTGAGGTATGCCATTATTTGCGAAAAAAGCTTCGGGCGGGTCAGCACATTGTGCCGATTTCGGTCAATGTATCGCGTCTGCATTTTGATAATCCGGATTTTGTGGAACAGCTGGTACAGCTGGTTGATTCCTATGAGGTGCCGCACGAATATCTGGAATTTGAGATTACGGAGAATGTATTTATCAGTCAGATGGATAAGGCGAGAAAAGCGATTGATGAGCTGCGTCAGGCGGGTTTTCTGGTATCTATGGATGACTTCGGCTCGGGTTATTCCTCGCTGAATCTGCTGAAGGAGCTGGACTTTGATGTGCTGAAGCTTGACAAGGAGTTTTTGATGCATGGCACGCTGGACCGAAAGGATGCCGTGATTATCAGCAATATTATCCATATGGCCAAGCAGATGAACATCAAGGTTCTCTGTGAGGGAGTGGAAACAGAAGAACAGGTGGATTTCCTCTACGGTGCTGACTGTGACCTTGTGCAGGGTTATTTGTACGGTAAACCGATGCTGGTCGAGGAATTTGAAGATTTGTTGTAAAAAATACTTGCATTTTATTATGGGGTATGATAGAATATCTGCTGTTGGACGATGTGCCAACCATATGCCGTAGTGGCGGAATGGCAGACGCAGCAGACTCAAAATCTGCCGGGGGCAACCTCGTGCCGGTTCAAGTCCGGCCTGCGGCATCTATAGGTTCTGTGAGTAATCACAGGACCTTTTTTCATACCCAAGAAAGGGTTTTGTTTATTGATTTTTGTATTCAAAATGTGTAAAATAGATAAAAATGGGAATTTTGTTTTTAGGGTGGTGAGAAACCGTGAAGTGTCAGGAAGCGCAGACTTTGGTGGCGCCTTATCTGGAAGGAAAACTGAATCTGGAAAAGAGCATGGAGCTGGTCCGGCATATACGCGGGTGCGAACGCTGCCGTGAAGAACTGGAATTTTATCTGGTAGTCATGGTGACGACCGAAACCATCGGTGATGAGGGAATGTCGGGGGATTATAAGGAGGCGGTGGAGCAGTTATTAAGACGCACCGAGCAGGATTATTTCCGCGCAGTACGCAGAAAAAGAGTCAGAAAATGCAGGCTGGTAGCTGTTCTTATGTTTGTACTGATTGTTCTCGGCATGAGTATGAGCAGTGAGACGGTTCGGATTGTTCTGCCGCCTTCCGCGGTGAAGCCGTCCTTCCGCCTGGAACTGCCAGAAGTGCCGGAAAAGCTGGATTATGTAGGAAAAGCGATACGGCAATACGATGACACAGCGGGGGATTACGCGCTGAGCTGCCTGGAGCGGAGGATTTTTGCAGAAAATCTGCACAGACGGGATGAGCGCATTCAGAATGCATTATTGCCGGGAGGCAGTATTGTATATGCGATGCCGGAGGAGGCTTACGATTTGGCAGCTTCACTGTATACGAGACTGCGTACGGGAAAATTACCGGAAAGGAAGCCGACCTACTATATCGAATTGAAGAAGGACGGAAATGGAGAACGATGAAGGATTATTTATTGATTATTGACGGCTCAAGTCTTTTGACAACGCAGTTTTTCGGCAATCTGCCGCGTGAGATAATATTTGCAAAAACAATGGAGGAGAAGGCACTGTATTTTCCGAAGATTATGCAGACCTCGGGCGGAGTGTATACGAATGCGGTGTACGGTTTTGTGCGGGTGCTGTTAAAGATTTTACAGGAGCAGAAGCCGGCCTATCTTGCTGTGGCTTGGGATGTGAGCAGGAATACCTTCCGGCGTGAAATTTATCCGGATTATAAGGGGAATCGCGGAGAAACCATGCCACCGTTGAAGGAACAGTTTGTGCTCTGCCAGGAAGTGTTAAAGAGCATGAAGGTACCGCAGTTTATGGATGAGCATTATGAGGCGGATGATTTTTCGGGAACGCTTACCGCGATGTTTGAACATCAGGTGCCGGTGCGCATCATGACGAAGGACCATGATTATCTGCAGCTGGTGTCGGAAAATACCAATCTGTGGATGATTCATTCCACCGCGAAAAAGACAGAGGAATTATATGACAAGTACGGAATGCGCCAGAAGGATTACAACGTGCCGGACCGCACCTTCCCTTTTACCCCGGAGCTGGTGGAAAAGGAATTCGGAGTGCTGCCGGAATCGATAAATTCGCTCAAGGGGCTGCAGGGCGATGCTTCGGATAATATCAAGGGTGTGCCCGGAGTGGGCGAAATGACGGCGACAGCCCTGATTCACGAATACGGCTCGGTTGAAAAGCTGTATGAGGTGCTGCATGCGCTGGACGAGGCGGGCAGAAAAAAGCTGGCCGAGGATTGGAAAAAGCGTCTTGGAATAAAGCGTTCGCCAATCGGTGCACTTCTGAAAGAGAGTGAGACGGAGCTGGCAGGCGAGAAGGCAGCATTGCTGTCAAAACAGCTTGCCACCATTAAAAAGGATATTCCGCTTGAGGTATCTCTTGAGGATTTGCGAG
>CAMALD010000215.1 GCA_945836355.1 uncultured Lachnospiraceae bacterium
CACATCTGCCCCTTCAAATCAATAGAAACTGTTCCTAAAACTTCCGCACTTTTTACCAATTCGGCTTCAACACATTATCAGGGCTGTTTTGACATTGCGATATCCTTTATGACTTCACCCGCCAGAATCATACCCGCCACCGAAGGCACAAAGGCAACACTCCCCGGGATGGAGCGCCTTGCCGAACCCGTCGCTGCCGTTTCCTGCATGCTGCCTGCACCGCCCGCGGCCCTTGCCCCGCATGCTGCCGGCAATTCTTCCGAATATACCACCTTCAGCTTCTTTACGCCGCGCTTCTTCAGCTCATGCCTCATGACCTTTGCCAGCGGACACACGCTGGTTTTATAAATATCCGCAACGCGAAACTGTGTCGGGTCCAGCTTGTTTCCTGCACCCATACAGCTGATGATTGGTGTCTGACACTCCTGTGCGCGCATCACCAGCTCTATTTTTGCCGTCACGGTATCCACTGCATCAATCACATAATCATAGCTTTCAAACGGAAAATCCTGTGCATTTTCCGGAAGAAAAAAGCAGTTGTGCACCACCACTTCCGCCTCCGGGTTAATCTCCGCTATACGCTCGCGCATCACCTCGGTCTTGTATCGCCCCACAGTCCGGTGCGTGGCAATAATCTGCCGGTTGATGTTCGACTCACACACGGTGTCACTGTCAATCAACTCCAAATGCCCCACTCCGCTGCGCGCCAGCGCTTCCGCCGCAAAGCCGCCGACTCCTCCGATTCCAAACACGGCCACCCGTGCATGATGGAGCTTTTCTACCGCGGCAGGTCCCAGCAGCAGCTCCGTCCGAACAAACTGTTCCTCACTCATCCTCCGCCTCTCCCTTCCGTGTGTCATACCATTCCAGGAAGGAATGCTTAACTCCCTGTTCCTTGTATGCTATCACCGTGCTGAGGTTAACATTCTCCACACTCGAAAATATATTGCTCTCCACATACGGATTCTTCTTTTTCAACTCGCGAATCAGCTCCTTTACCTCCAGCCGTTTGGAATTGCTGTCCCCGGTACCTCTTTTAGCTGCCATCTCGGTAAATTTACAGGCGCAGCGCAGAAAATCCAGTCCGTAATAGTCCCTCCATGCCATCACATCCTCCTCGCGCACCATGTACATCGGCCGAATCAGCTCCATTCCCTCAAAATTGGTGCTGTGAAGCTTTGGCATCATCGTCTGAATCTGTGCACCGTAGAGCATTCCCATCAGGATGGTCTCAATGACATCATCATAATGATGTCCGAGCGCAATCTTGTTGCAGCCAAGCTCCTTCGCCTTGCTGTAAAGATACCCGCGGCGCATTCTTGCGCACAGATAGCACGAAGATTTCTCGATTTCAAACACAGAATCAAAAATCGGTGATTCAAAAATCGTCACCGGCACATTGAGCTTTTTTGCATTGTGCTCAATCTGTTCTCTGTTTGCCGGGCTGTATCCCGGGTCCATCACCAGAAATTCCAGCTCAAACGGAATCTTGTTATGGCGCTTTAAAATCTGGAACAGCTTTGCCATAAGCATAGAATCTTTTCCGCCCGAGATGCAGACCGCAATCTTATCACCCGGCTGAATCAGTTCATAGCGGTTAATTGCCTTCACAAACGGACACCAGATGGTCTTTCTGAATTTTTTTTGCAGCCCCTGCTCCACCGTTTTGGGAAAATCCTCTATCTCCTTTGCTGTCTCACACATATCCTTACTTCCTCCGCCGCCCGCTTCTTTTTCGCTGATGCCGGGCTCTATTTCTGTATACTCTCATCCAGCACAATGGTAAACGGTCCGTCATTGACCAGACTTACCTTCATGTCCGCTCCAAACTCACCGGTTTCCACCTTTGCCACCCGCTCCCGGCAATATTTCACAAAATACTCGTAAAGCCGGTTTGCCTCCTGCGGCGTCCCCGCCCCCGTGAAACTCGGTCGATTGCCATGCCTGCAGTCCGCATACAGGGTAAACTGCGAAATAATCAGCAGTTCCCCCTCCACATCCGCAAGAGAGCGGTTCGTCTTACCGTTTTCATCCTCAAAAATGCGGAGCTTTAACAGTTTTTCCGCATATTGCTGTGCAATCTGTTCATTATCCTCAAGACCGACTCCAAGCAGCACCAGAAATCCGCGCCCGATTGAACCAATCACCTTTCCTCCCACCTCCACCGAGGCGGAGGTCACACGCTGTATCACAAGTCTCATATTGAATTCCACCGTTCCTTTATCGTATCAACGAGCTTTTTCCCATGTTTTCCTCTATACCGAAATAATCCAGAATCGTCGCCGCAATGTGCCCGAAGCCATCGACTGTACCAAGATTTTTTCCCGCCGCAAGCCCTTTCCCGTACATCACAAGCGGCACATACTCGCGGCTGTGGTCTGTGGATGGTGTGGAAGGATCACAGCCGTGGTCAGCCGTAATCATCAGAATATCCTCCTCACGCATACCTTCCATAAGCTCCGGCAGCTTCGAATCAAAATAGGTTAGCGCCTTGGCATAGCCGTCCACATCATTGCGGTGTCCGTATAGCATGTCAAAGTCTACCAGATTCACAAAGCACAGACCTTCAAAATCCTTTCCCAAATATTCAATAGTGCGCTCGATTCCCTCTGCATTACCCGAGGTACGCACAAATTCCGTAATTCCCCTGCCCGCAAAAATGTCATTGATTTTACCTACAGCCGCCACGGTAAAGCCCGCCCTTTTCAAAATATCCAGCATCGTGTCCTGCGGCGGTTCAAGCGAAAAATCGTGTCTGCGCGGTGTGCGTGTATAATTCGGGTAACTGCCGATAAACGGTCTGGCAATCACCCTGCCCACGCCCCATGCACCCTTGCAGATTTCGCGCGCTTTCTCACAGATTTCATAAAGCTCCTCCACCGGTATCACACTCTCATGCGCTGCAATCTGAAGCACGCTGTCTGCCGAGGTATAAACAATCAGCGCTCCGCTCTCCTCATGCTTCCGGCCGTAGTCCCTGATTACTTCAGTGCCGGAATACGGCCTGTTACAGAGAATTTTTCTGCCGGTAGCCGCCGAAAGCTGATCCAGCAATTCCTGAGGGAAGCCATCCGGGAAGGTCGGCATCGGCTGCGCGGATGTGAGTCCGGCAATCTCCCAATGTCCGGTAGTGGTATCCTTGCCCTTTGAGCATTCCTTCAGCCTTGCTACAACACCCTCTATATCTTCCGCCGGCTCCACGCCCTCGGCGCGCACACCGTCAATGTAAAACAGTCCCAGCTTCTGCATATTCGGCATCGCAAAAAAAGGACTCTTTGATGCCGCATACACGGTATTGCTGCCCTCATCCCCGTAGAGAGCTGCATCCGGCATTTCGCCGATTCCGACACTATCCAACACAATCAGAAATACTCTTTTCATAAGCGTTGCTCCTTTCTCCTGACAAAAAACCTGACAGATTTCTGTCGCAAATCTTAAAAATTAATATTTAAGCAATTTTTTATTGTTCTTTTCTGATTAAAATGCTATAATCCTTCGATGAATCAACTGTTTAGTACCCGGCTCTTATTGAAAGGAGCGATACGATATCATGAAAGAGCTTATCAAAAAATAC
>CAMALD010000216.1 GCA_945836355.1 uncultured Lachnospiraceae bacterium
GCCATCCTCTTCTCAACGCACATTAAGCATCTGTATTTATGATACAATAAGAATAGATATGTGTCAATAAATAATATTTTTATATATTATCAAAATATTTAAAAACACTCATTCAACTATTCTGCAAAATATATTTTAATATACGTAACGTTGATGGCCAGCCCGCTTGCGGTTGCGTTGCGAAAATTCAGCGTCAGTTTTCCTTCATGCACATCCACCTTTGCCGTTAACGGTTTATCTGTCACATGGAAGCTTTCTGCCAGAAGTACTTCATCACTCATGCCCAGGTTCGCATATACATTGTGCAGATCAGAGCACGACCACGGATTGCTGAACCCAATCTCCACTGTATAGCTTCCGTTCGGGAGCTCAAACGCATAATCCAGATAACGCTCCTTTATGCCATCCTCGTACTGATTTTTAGTATACCGGTTGGAGGCTGTTTTGTTCTTCCCATCTCCCTCATTAAACTCAAAGCACCAGGTATGCGCCGTGTACAAACCTCCGCGCCCGCTCTTTGCGCCACCGTACTGATCGTGGGCGTCATCGATAAGTCCCCACTTCTTACCGGTAATCGAATCATAGCCGTAGAGCTGCTCCGTCACACTATTGTACACACCAAAGCTGTCACCGTCCGATACCGTATTCGGATCATAGTCTCCGCAATCAACAAAATAAGCCACTCTCTCATCACACTCATACAGAGGAATTACATCAAGCATATAGATAAAGTCGCATACCCTTGCCGATTCCTCTCCGTTAATACCGGTAAAGGTGACCGGAATCACTTCATAATTCTCCCCGTTTGCGCTCACCTTTTGCGCTGTCGCAAGCACCTCCTGCGGAATTGCCACGCGCAGCTCGTATGTTTTTTCCAATCCGATATAATCCAGCACGTCAGAAAACAACTCCCGGTCTCCTGACATGATGCATAACGGTTTTCCGTTATCCTCCGCCCGCAGGGTGAGGGAAATATAATTGTTTCCGTCCGGTTTTACCGCCATAAAATAGCTGAAATAACCATCTGCGCAGGCATAGCGATAGGTTCCGTCATTCGTCACTCCGACCGAAGCCTTCTCCTTCATCGCATGAAGGTCATCATTCTCATACTGACCGTAGCCCGGCTGCACTGTATCGATAATCTCCTTTTTAGCCCTTATCTTCTTAGCTTCCTCCTCAGCATATTCCTGCACAGTCTTAAAATACCAGTAGATACCGTATCTCTCCTGATATCTCAAATAGTGCGGCGAAAACACCAGGTCCGCACCGTCAATACCGCTCAGACGAAATGCCGTTTTGTCCTCATCACAGCAGAGCATATAATCGTTAATGTTCTGTATAAACTCTTCACGGCTGACTCCCTGTGGCAGCACAAAAACCTCTCTCTCCACCAGCTTCTCTGCAGGAATCGTTACAAACATTCCGGTTGTGGTTGTCTCCTTGTTCTCCGTGCCAAGATCCGCGCTCAATACCACCGGTCCGTACTTAAACCCGATGGAGCTCTCGTCATCCGGCAGATTATATGCGGTCACCTGCATCGGAAGTGTTATGGTGATTTCATCTCCGTTTGCAAAGCTTCCCTTAATCTTTGCATAACCTCCGCTCATCTCTGCCTCATGCTTTTCTCCGTTTACGGTAATCAAAGCCTCCCCCACCGTCCATTCCGGAATCCGGAAGCAAAGGTTGACATCAACCCTGTCTGCACCGTCAAGGGAATGCACGGTAAAGACAGCCTTATCCTCCGCCGGGAAATTCGCCCTCTGTGTCAATTTCAGATTTTTCTTGGCCCAGATTAATTCGGAGGACAAATACAGGTTCACGACCACATCATCCTCGTTATGAAAGTAGATACTGTCATTTAACTTCGTAAAATTTTCCATTCCGGTACCCGTACAGCACCAAAATTTTGTAAACTGCGTTCCATAGGTTTTAAAATACCCGGTTGCCATCGGCTGGAAATACATTGTCATTCCGGTCACCGGATTCTGGGAAGACAAAATACTGTTGTAGAATGCATTTTCATAATAATCGGCATATTTGCGCTCGCCGGTAATCTCAAACAAGGTTCTGGACAGCTTCAGCATATTGTATACATTACAGGTTTCGTTGTTGCAGTTGGTGCGCTCCTTGTCAAGAATATCATCCTTTCCGAAATGCTCCCACTCACTGTTTGCTCCCGTAATATAGGTGTGATGCTCCACCACCATATCCCAGAATGCTTTCGCATATTCCAGATACCCGGATGCATCCACCACCTCCCCGTTGATTGTCTTTCCGTGCACAGCTACATAACGGTTTAATGCTCCCATGAATTTCGGAATGGTTGTATTGGCATGCTTGTTATCAAGGACATTCTTTCCGCCTGCAAGCACCCTTTTAAACAAGGCATCCTCATCGAATAGGTGAGCAGCTACCGCATATTTCTCGTCACCTGTCACCTTATACAGCTCATACAGTACATCATTCATACCGCCATACTCGATTCCAAGCACCCGCGCTCTGGTCGCCGAATCCCATCCGGCTGCACGGTTATAGGTCCAGTCGCCCAGTCCCTTCGCCACAGTCAGAGCATTTTCATACCCGGTGCGTTCATATACCTCGAGCAGACCGGTCAATATCTTGTGCATGGTATACCACGGCACCCATGCCTGTGTGATGATATTGCTCTGTCCCTGTTCCACATTATCAAACTGCAGCTCCACATTTGATGCATCTAAAACCGTTGCGCCAAAAAGAAAGCCTTCCTTGCCTTTGGAATTCTGCTGGCACTCCAACAATCCGTCGACGATTTCCGTCAGCATCGCATAAATCGTCTTTTTATCCTCCTCCGATACTCCTGCATTGACATATGCCTGTGCCATCGCTGTAAGATAATGTCCCATAGTGTGTCCGCCAATCAGGGTGTTCTCCCAGCCTCCGTACCTTGCTGCTCCCTTCATACTCAGACCGGCAGTCTCGCGAAACCCCGCCAGCAGCTTATCTGCATCAAACGAAGTAAGATACGCCAGTTCCAGCTCCAGACTGTTTGTGCAATAATCATCCAGCTGCACTACCTCGTCCATCCCAAATGCCTGTAAGTTCATAATATCCATCGTCTTTTCCCCCTGATTCGATTCAATTTCTGTCCCTCTTCCCGACTCCTGTTCAGTTTCCGGTTCCTGTTCCTCGGTCTCTCCTGACGTCGAGACTTGTTCAGCATCCCGGTCGTCTGAATACTGCCCCATATCCATCGGTTTTTCGGCTGGTACTTCCGGTTTCCCACACCCATTCGCCAACAGGGATATGAGTAATACTCCGGTCAGAGTTTTTTTCTTAACTCCCCTCTTCCATGAGACACCTTTCATTGCTTATCTCTCCTTCCTGTATTATTTGTTCTCCGTTTGTTTCTAGAAACCAGTATACCACCCGCCCATAAGCATTTGAATGGACAAACCATCCGTTTTCATGTATATTTAAGCAAAACGACGGACTGCACATCCAACCAGTCCGTCGTTCAAAACATAGAAAAAGCATATTATTAATGAATGTCATGTGTATTGTATTTTATCCGCCGAGATATGCTTTATCAGC
>CAMALD010000217.1 GCA_945836355.1 uncultured Lachnospiraceae bacterium
AAAAATGTGCGTTTTTCCATGAAGGTTGAGCAGCAGATTGCAAGCTGTGAAAGTGAATTCCAGAGAATTGATATATTGGAAACAAGTGAATTCGGCAAGGTGCTTGTGCTCGACGGGGAGCTTATGATTACGCAGAAGGATGAGTTTATTTATCATGAGATGATTACTCATGTGCCTATGGCGGTTCATCCGCATGTAAAGGATGTGCTTGTAATCGGTGCAGGTGACGGCGGAACAATCCGCGAACTCTGTAAATACGACACGATTGAGCGCATTGACATGGTAGAAATCGACAAGATGGTTACTGAAATGTGTCTTGAACATTTTAAAGAAACCTCATGTAAACTTGATGACCCGCGTGTACATATGCATTTTGAGGAAAGTCTCAGGTTTGTGAGAATGATGAAAGATGAGTATGACCTTATTATAGTTGACTGTGCTGACCCTTACGGACCGGCAGAGGGGCTGTTTACAAGAGAGTTTTACGGCAACTGCTACAAAGCGCTTCATGAGGACGGAATTCTTATCAATCAGCACGAAAGTCCGTATTACAGTGAACATTCCAGAACGGTGCAGAAGGCTCATAAGCAGATTAAGATTGTGTTCCCTTACAGCACGGTTTACCAGTGCCATATTCCGTCATATCCGTCAGGACACTGGCTTTTCGGATTTGCATCAAAGAAATATGATCCTATTGATGATTTGAGAGAGGATGACTGGAATAATCTCGATATTAAGACGAGATACTATAATACTGATTTGCATAAGGGAAGTTTTTATCTGCCTACTTATGTAAAAGAACTGCTTGATGTGGAATAAAAAGCTGACATTATTGAATATGTAAATAAAATACAGGAGGAAAGATTGAAAAGATGGGAAGAGCATTAATTATCGGTGCAGGCGGAGTTGCAAGTGTGGCTATTCACAAATGCTGCCAGAATTCAGAGGTTTTTAACGAGATTTGTATTGCGAGCAGAACAAAATCAAAGTGTGATGCGATTAAGGAACAGTGTGAAAAGCAGTATGGTACCGGCAAAAATAATACCAAAATAACGACAGCACAGGTTGACGCAGGCAATGTTCCTCAGCTTGTTGAGCTTATTAACAGCTATAAGCCGGATGTAGTAATGAATCTTGCGCTTCCGTATCAGGACCTCACCATTATGGATGCATGTCTTGAGACTAAGACTAACTATATGGATACTGCAAATTATGAACCTGAGGATACTGCAAAGTTTGAGTATTCGTGGCAGTGGGCATACCGCGAAAAATTCGAGAAAGCAGGAATTACGGCATTGCTTGGGTCAGGCTTTGATCCGGGCGTAACCGGTGTATTTTCTGCATATGCCATGAAGCATCAGTTTGACGAAATTAATTATATCGATATTCTGGACTGCAACGGCGGTGACCACGGTTATCCGTTTGCAACAAATTTCAATCCTGAAATAAATATCCGTGAAGTATCTGCAAAGGGAAGCTACTGGGAGGATGGAAAATGGGTTGAAACCGAGCCTATGGAGATAAAGCGTGTATATAATTTTGATCAGGTAGGCGAGAAGGATATGTACCTTCTTCACCATGAGGAGCTTGAGTCACTTGGACTTAACATTAAGGGAATCAAAAGAATACGTTTCTTTATGACATTTGGACAGAGCTATCTCACACACCTTAAATGTCTTGAAAATGTGGGAATGACTTCAATTGAACCTATTGAATTTGAAGGAAAGCAGATTATACCGCTTCAGTTTTTGAAGGCTGTTCTTCCTGACCCTGCATCATTGGGACCGAGAACAAAGGGAAAAACAAATATCGGATGCATTTTCCAGGGAAAGAAAGACGGAAAGTATAAGAAGTATTATCTTTATAATGTATGTGATCATCAGGAGTGCTATAAGGAAGTCGGCTCGCAGGCGATTTCTTATACTACGGGTGTTCCGGCAATGATTGGTGCAATGATGCTTGTTACAGGTAAATGGAATACGCCGGGAGTACACAATATTGAGGAATTTGATCCGGATCCGTTCATGGAAGCACTTAATAAGTGGGGACTTCCGTGGATTGAGGATTTTGACCCTGAACTTGTAGACTAAAGGTATATTCACATTTATGCTTTAAAATTTATATTTTGAAATGGATAAAATATGTACGAAATAGATTTTAATTCGATAAAAACACCGGCGTATGTTGTTGATGAACGTCTTCTTGAGGATAATCTGAAACTTCTTCACTCTGTTATGGAGGAGACGGAATGCAGAATACTTCTTGCACAGAAAGGTTTTTCTATGTTTGCGGAGTATCCGCTTATTGGAAAATATCTGTGCGGAACAACAGCCAGTTCTCTTTTTGAGGCAAGGCTTGGCAAGGAGAATATGCCCGGGGAAACTCATATTTTTGCACCTGCGTATTCTGATGAAGAATTTCCGCAGATTTTATCGCTGTGTGACCATGTGGTTTTTAATTCGGTTGAGCAGTGGCTTAAGTTCCGCCCGATGGTACTGGAGTGCGACAGTAATGATAATATACCGTCAGGAATTGCAAATAAGGCTTTGCGTCCGGGAGTTCATTCGTGCGGAATACGCGTAAATCCCGGTTATGCCGAGGTGGAGCATGAAATTTATAATCCGTGTTGTGCCGGCTCGCGTCTGGGAGCAACAATTGAGGAATTTGAAAATGCACTGAAAGAAAATCCTGATGCGCTTGATGGAATATCCGGGTTGCATTTTCATGCATTGTGTGAGCAGAATTCGGATACCCTTGAGAGAGTGCTTGAGCATTTTCTGCAGAAGTTTGGCAAATATATCAGAGGAATGCAATGGGTGAATTTTGGCGGAGGACATCATATAACAAGACCTGACTATGATATAAAGAAGCTTATCGGATGTATAAAGCGTGTCAAAGAGGAATACGGCGTAACCGTATATCTTGAGCCGGGAGAAGCTGTGGCGCTTAATACGGGATATCTGGTGGCATCGGTCATGGATGTGCAAAGAAAGCATTTTGAATATAAATGTGACAACGGCTCTGTTGTTGCGATGACTCCGGTAATACTTGATGCATCGGCGGCGTGTCACATGCCGGATGTGCTGGAAATGCCATATCGTCCGTTTATATTAGGCTCAGGGCTTCCGGGAGAGAAAAAATGCAATTACAGGTTTGGCGGAAATACCTGTCTTGCAGGAGATATAATAGGGGATTATTCTTTTGATGAACCGTTAAAGCCGGGAGATAAGCTTGTATTCACGGATATGGCACATTACAGCATGGTGAAAAACAATACATTTAATGGCATCGGGCTGCCATCAATACTTGCCTGTGATTCGGTGGGCGGTATTCGCATTGTTAAGGAATTCGGATATGAAGATTTTAAGGGTCGGCTGAGCTGACCCTTAAAATATGCACTGATTGAATATGCGCGAGAGTGAAAATGTGTCCCTATTGAAAATATGCCCGGCGTGAAAATATATATAAGAATGTAAGGCGTTAAGAATTTGAGCAGTGTAAAATTACGGAGAAAATTGTGGATAACTTTAGAAAAAAACACAACATTTTGTGGTCAAAAACAGATTTTAA
>CAMALD010000218.1 GCA_945836355.1 uncultured Lachnospiraceae bacterium
CGGATAAGTGCTTGTCCGTTTTTGGGAAAACAGAGTGGTGGAGGAAATAGAAGTGAGCAGTAACGAATTTAAAAAATACAATCGCGTGCGTATGATTTTTGGCGTAATTGCTGTTGTACTTGCGCTTATCATATCGCTGTGGGGCAAAGGCGCCGCAAAGGAAGGCAGCGGTGGAGTTAACAGTGTAACGTCCGGAAATGAAGTAGCTTCGACGGAGGATTTATCAAAAACACCCGTATCCGATGAAGATACGGGTGATGCAAACACGATAGATATAACTGATGAAGATAAAACAGATGCTGTAATTACCGATGTGCCGATGCTGACGATGGAAGCGGAACGGGAGGTAACACCTGTACAGGAGCCGGTTGCCATCCTGTATGAGTTCCGCAACGACGAATATCTGCAGCAGCATTTTGAAAAGCACGGCGCTGAATTTCCGTATGATACCGCTGAAGAATATCTTGCCGGGGCCAATCGCGTGGTACAGTCCCCGGACGCACTGCACAAGACGGAGGCGGAGGATGGTGACGATGTGTACTATCTGGAAGCCGGCAATGAGTTCGTCATTGTGTCAAAGGACGGATATTTGCGGACTTACTTTAAGCCGAGTGCCGGAATTGATTATTACAACCGGCAGTAGCGGGCGTACACATACCGCAGAATGAAATGCGGATTATCTCCTGATTTCAAGCAGCTTCTGCTTGAGGTCATTCTCAATGCGATTGAGCTCGGCTTCAGCTTCCTGACGCTTCTGATGGCCCTCGGTCTGAATGCGGAGCACCTCGTCGAGGGTGGAGATTAAGGATTCGTTGGTATTTTTCAGCGTCTCGATATCCACAATGCCGCGTTCGGATTCCTTCGCGGATTCGATGGTGGCCATCTTTAAGGTAGCCGCATTTTTGCGCAACAGCTCGTTTGTCATATCGGTAACTTCGCGCTGAGCCTTTGCAGCCTGCTCGGAGTGAGTGACGCCGAGAGCAAGTACCATCTGGCTCTTCCACAGAGGAATGGTGTTGACAATCGTGGACTGGATTTTTTCGGACATCAGAGTGTCACTGCTTTGTACCAGACGAATCTGCGGGGCAGTTTGGATGGAAATCATCCGGGTGAGTTCGAGGTCGTGCAGCTTCTTCTCGAAACGGTTGCACATGGCGGAAAGGTCATTGGCAGCCTGCGCATCCTCTGGCAGACCGGTCTCGGCAGCCTTCTGCATCAGGCGCGGCAGCTCCTCGGATTCAATCTGTGCCAGCTTTTTCTTGCCGGCGAGAATATACATGGACAATTCCTTGAAGTAGGTTTTGTTAAGCTCATACATTTTGTCCAGCATTGCAACATCCTTTAAAAGCTGAACCTGATGGGTTTCCAGAGCCTCGGTAATCTTGTTGATATTGACTTCTGCCTTTGCGTATTTTGCGCGCATACCGGTCAGACGGTCAGAGGTCTTGCGGAGCTTTCCGAAAAAGCCTTTTTCTTCCTCGTCGTTGAAGCCCTTTAATTCTGTGACAACATTTGCCAGCATATCGCCAATCTCACCGAGGTCCTTTGAGCGGACATTGTTCAGTGCGGTTTCGGAGAAATCTGCCATCTTTTTCTGGGCACCGGCGCCAAACTGAAGAATCATCTGGGAATTATTCAGGTCAATCTGTGCGGCAAAATCATCTACCATTTTGCGCTCCTGCGGTGTCAGGGTGCTTTCATCAAAAATCGGCTTCTGCGCGGCAGCAGGCTCGGCGGTTTCCTGTACCAGCGGGTGCCGCGGCTCCTCGGCAAACGGTTCAAAGGTCAGTGTCGGTGTTGCTTCAAGGTCTTTTAATAATTCGTCGTTCATAATATTCCTCCATTCTATTCTTGTTCAAATGCGCTCTTGGTAAGTCCTTCCTGTGCCAGCATGGTCTGCAATACGGAGATATCGGTGGAAATATCCATCGCATCCTCGGCGTAGAGTTTGTCTAACAGTGACTCAAATGCGTAAATAATGGTATCCAGCGTGGATTCAATCTCCTGCTTGGCTGTGCGGATATTTTCCCCCTGTATGCTCTGGGCATCAAAATCGCGGTATGCACCTACCAGCTTGAGGGTGGTAGGAAGATAGTAGCTGATGAATTTGTTTAATTCGTCCACCTGCTCCGGATGCTCCTCGATGCGTGCATAAATCTTGCGGATGACTGCTTCCAGCTTGTCAAGCTTTGCTGAAATGACCTCTCCCGGAATCGCGGCGTTGGCCTCGCGAATCTGTGTGAGGTAGCTGTCACCTGCGGAAAGCACCTGAATCACCTTCGGCGGAAGTGACGCGCGGCGGGAAGAGGCGGAATTGTCGCTATTATCCGCCGGGGCTGCGGCTGCCGGCCGGTCTGCAGGCTCTTCGGCGCGGATTGCCGGCTGTTTTTCTGCTGCCTGGCGGAGCAGATAAGCATTCTGTGTCTTGCGGTACTGGTCGTAGGTGGAACCGTTGAGCATGACACAGGTCTTCTGGTCATCGATATGCCCCTCAGGGAACATGCCGAGGGAAATCATTTTGCGCAAATCCTTTAGTACAAAGCGGTCGGATTTGCCGATGTGTGAGGAAAGCTCCTTGATGGAGCAGTAGGCACGGCCGCGGAACTGCCTTACATACTGGTAAAAGCGGCGCACCCGGTGTCTGCGCACAGTGCCGATATAGGTCATGCCGCCGGAAACAAGGGCGGTCGGGACGCAAAGAAAGCAAAATAAATTACCGAAAACCGTATATGGCATGATATTCTGTGAGGTAAATATGCTGAACATGACAAACATAAGCGCCGATGCGGCAAGCCCCAGACTGCCGAATACCGTGAACAAAATGCCGGACACACGCCCTGCCGGGTTTCTGCTGATCGGCACGAGCTCGGCGGAATCCCGAACATGTCCGGCGTTACTCTGCCGGGCATTGGCTGACGAGGAATTCCGGGTGCGGTAATACTGGTTGTAAGAATTCTCATGCCGCTGATATGCGGTGTTCTGCTGCGCATTCTGCCGTCTGGCGGCTTCCTCGCGCCGTCTGGCATCGGCGGCCTGCCTGCGCGCCTCCTGGGCGCGTCTGCTGTTTATGCGCGCCTGCTCGGCCTCCTGCTGTGCTGCGCGCCGGCGGGCATTATAATCAGCCCGTGCATCGCCGTTTACAACCTCGCCGTCCACATGCTCAAGGTGCTCGGCGGTGGTCTCGTCGTTTGCATATTGCCGGTAAAAGCGGTTCTGCTTTGTGTCAATCTGGGTGATTGATGTATTGACAGCTTCCGTGATATTTTTATTCAGTTCGGAAAAATTGCTTGTGCTCAATGCCTGCTGTACGGCATTTTCAATCTCATGAGCAAGATTGGAATTGTACATTGCTGCCTCCGTGGTTTAATTGACATTACTATTGCGATTATAACTCATTCGCTTTCCTTTTTCAATGTGCTTAACCAGTTTATAATCAAATTATAACTTTGACTTTGTGTTTCCTTGAGTTTCCGCATTTTGTATCCGTGTTTTCCTCTGCTGCGTGCCGGAGTTTTGTTCATTGCAGGCTTGCTCTCACTTGTTCCTGATTTTTCAGGATGTTTTGAC
>CAMALD010000219.1 GCA_945836355.1 uncultured Lachnospiraceae bacterium
ACACTTATTGACTTTTTTAGGAGTTAGGAGCATATTAGAGAAGTTTAATAATATATTAACCATCATCCCAAAAATGCGCAAAGCATCTACAATATATAATCATTCCAATAACAGTTTGATTATAACAATATTCATTTCAAAGGTCAAGCCCTTTTAGCTAGAATTTACCATTTTTTAATGTACAATTCGCACATTAGCCAAATCATTTATTTCCAGCTTCCAAAGCTTTTCCAAATCTGTGAATCTGTCACAATCACTTGCCCGGAAGATTATATCAAGTCAACTCCAGGTATCCCTCCCGACCCCAGAACCGACATCTGCGAATGACTTTGGATGTGACACAGCAGATATCTTTTCTTTTCGGAATTTGATTCCCCGTTTTTGACTAAACACATAATACCGTCCGATTATGTCAAACTTATGTCACGGGTTTGTCATATTTGGATAATTTTATTACGATTTTCTTACAACCCTAATATCTTCTCGACGGTATCCTGCATTTTATCCTTATCGCAAACGGTCTTATGGAGCACCTCTGCGCTGCGGATGTCTTCAATGGCCTGCGGCACCGCGGTGCCGGACAGTCTGGACAACTCATCCACCAGTTCAAAGTCTCCCATGCTGTCATACTTTGCATCGATTGCGGTCATAACGCTGCGGGTAAATTTATACGGGCTTGCGGTGGATGCGATGACGGTCTTTGTGTTATCGCCGGTGTTCTTGACATAGTCGCCGTATACGCTTGCGGCTACCGCGGTATGCGTATCGATAATATAACCGGTCTTCTGATAAAGCCTGCTGATGGTGTCCGCCGTCTGTGTTGTGGTCGCGTACCCGCCGGCGAAATCGGCAAGCTCTGCCTTCATCGCGTCGGTTATCTCGTAGCAGCCCTTTGTGGCAAGGCTCTTCATCAGCTCAGCGTTCTTTTCTGCATCATTTCCGGCAATGCGGTAAATCAGGCGCTCCAGGTTGCTGGAAATCAGAATATCCATCGATGGGGATGTGGTGAGAATGAATTCACGGTTTCTGTCGTAGGTGCCTGTCGTGAAGAAATCATACAGCACCTTGTTGTCATTGGATGCACAAATCAGCTTTGCCACCGGAAGTCCGGCGCACTTTGCATAATAAGCTGCCAGAATATTTCCAAAGTTTCCGGTCGGCACTACGACATTTATCTTCTCTCCGGCTGCGAGCTTTCCTGCACCGAGCAGTCTGGTGTATGCGTATACATAATATACAATCTGCGGCACCAGACGTCCGATGTTGATGGAGTTTGCCGATGAGAACAGGAAGCCCTTCTGCTTCATAACTGCTGCAAGCTCTTTGTTTCCGAACATTGCCTTTACGCCGTTCTGCGCGTCATCAAAGTTGCCGCGGATACCGATGACGGAGGTGTTGGCGCCGCGCTGTGTCACCATCTGCTTTTCCTGAATCGGGCTGACACCGTCCTTCGGGTAGAATACGATGATGCGTGTGCCAGGCACATCCGCAAAGCCCGCGAGTGCTGCCTTGCCGGTGTCGCCGGAGGTCGCGGTCAGGATGACGATTTCCTCCTTCACGTTGTTTTTTCTGGCTGCCGTGGTAAGCAGATGCGGAAGAATGGAAAGTGCCATATCCTTGAATGCAATGGTTGCACCGTGGAACAGCTCCAGATAGTATGCGCCGTCCGCCTCGCGAAGCGGTGCAATCTCTGCGGTATCAAACTTTGCGTCGTATGCACTGTCGATACAATGCTTCAGCTCAGCCTCGGTAAAGTCGGTGAGAAACAGCTTCATTACCTCGTAAGCCACCTGGCGGTAATCCATCTTTGCCATATCGGAAAGAGATACGTCGAATGCCGGAATCCGGTTCGGCACAAACAGGCCTCCGTCCGATGCCAGCCCCTTTAGGATTGCCTCCGATGCCTTTGCCTGCTCTGTTGCATTTCTGGTACTCTGATACATGATATCCATATTTTTAGCCCATCCTTTCTTTCGCCGCCGTCCTCCGGCAGCCTCTTTTGCGTTGGTATCGCCTTTTTGATTGACGGTATTATAGCATGAATCCTCTGCCAGTACAAGATTTTTCTTGCGTTTCCGCATTTTTCACCGCCCTGCCTCTTCTGCGGACCGCGGCATCCTTTCATTGCAAAAACGGGATACCGGACGATTTCCTGCCCGGTATCCCGTTTTTGTTATATGATCTTGTTTTCACTTTTACTGCGTTTTCGGTTGTTTATCACTTATTTCCAAAAAACTCATGACAGCCATACTCCACAATCTTGCGGAGGGAGGTGTCAAACCATTTTGCCTTTTTGGCTGAAGTATATCTTCTGGCAAAGAAATACAATGCGCCGTCCGAATAATCCTCGCCCTCCAGCACTCTTGCCACCGCCGCTTTCGTATGCTCCGATACTGTTACGGTGTAATAACGGCAGCCCTTGCGCACCGGCGAAAACTGGTAGGTCTTTCCGTTGTTCTGGAAAACAACCTCCTTCACCGTGTCCGGGAATTCATCGTCAAGCACTCTGTTCAATACTACATTTGCCACCAGCATTTTTCCGTAGGTGTCCTCGTCACCGGCTTCTGCTTCTACGATTCTCTCGAGAACCGTGAGCTGTTCCGCCGAAAGCTCCATGATAAAATCCGGATTGTAATGAACCGTCAAAGCTTCCGGGATACTCGACCAATCGACATTCTCGTAAAACATTTCTTCTGCGTTCTTTGGTCCTTTTATCTGCTGCTGGATTTCCTCTGCAGTCAAAATGTCCTGCTCGGACATCGCCATCAGCTCCAGTTCACCGACAGCCTCGCTTGCTGCTTCTGCAATCGTCTCGGCCAGTACCTGATATGCTTCCGAATTTCTCGGATCAAGCAAATCCTTAATCTCCTGACCGGTCAACCATGTTTTGTCGTCTGTTTCCTCTCCATTCTCTGCATCAGACTCTGCCCCCATGTCTTCCTGAGTGCTCACACTCAGCTCCTCACCAAACATATCATCCATTCCGCTTACAACAGCTGCCAGTGCATGAACCGCTCTGCTGCGGGTTCCCACCGGCGGGGCAAGAAAAGAAATCGATACAACGACGATCAGGCTCCACGCCAGCGCCTTACGGCTAATCTTCTTTTTCATATTTCCTCACTTTGCGAAATTCTCGCTGTTCTGCCGCACTATTTTTCTGCGCATTTCTTGTGCAGTTTTGTGCAGCGCCTCTCCATGTTGCACTCTATATAAAATGATTTCAGGCTGGGTTGACCCGAAATTCATGTGTTGTATTATAACAGAGCCGAACAAACTGTCAACCGGTTTGCCCCGATTTCGTTACTTCCGCACAGCTTTTTTATCCATTTTTTTTCACAGGGCTAAAAAATCACCAAAGCCGCTATGATTTTTTATAATATTTTTCGTCACAATGCACATATAAATATTAACAAATTATTAACAGTTTATCATTCTCTCTACTTTGCTTACTCAATCTTTTGTTCAATACAGCAGAAAATGTGCATGTTCTATCAATTTAGAATGCGCATTTTTCGACTTTTTTGAA
>CAMALD010000220.1 GCA_945836355.1 uncultured Lachnospiraceae bacterium
GCGGATTTTCCTGTCATATTTTTCGGCAACCAGCTCTTTTGCCCTGTCAAAACGCACCGACGGGATTTTGTCCGCATCCGGCAGGGTTACATTTAAAATCGCCAGCTCCTTTGCATAATCCTTTTGCAGTAGCTTCATCACATAGGAAAGCATCGCGGCTTCCATATCCATGATATCGGTAAAGCTGTCAATATAGCCCATCTCAAAGTCCAGGCCGGTATACTCATTCAGATGTCTCGTGGTATTATGCTTTTCTGCGCGGAACACCGGCCCCACCTCAAACACACGGTCATACACGCCGACCATCGTCTGCTTGTAAAACTGCGGGCTTTGTGCCAGAAACGCGCGCTTTCCGAAGTATTCCAGCTTGAACACGTTTGCACCGCCCTCTGCATTTCCTGCCACAATCTTTGGCGTACGCACTTCCGTAAAGTGCTGCGTAAACAAGAAATCCCTGAAGCCTCTGACAATGCCCTCCTGAATCTTGAAGATTGCACGCTCCCTGATATTTCTCAGGGAAATCGGTCGAAGCGTTAGCTTGCTTTCCAGCGAAGTGTTCAGCTTTCTTTTTGCAATCGCCAACGGCAGGGTGGTATCCTTCGCCGGCTCGGAAAGCAGCTTCACCGATATCAGACGAATTTCAAACCCGTTCGGAGCACGCAGCTCCTCTTTTACAATTCCTTCGACTTCAAGTGCCGCCCCCTCGCGAAGCCCTCGCACCAGCTGTGCTATGTCCACTCCTGAATCCTGATCGGCAACACACTGCACCAAACCGTCGTAGCGGCGCAGCACCAAAAACGAAAACTCACTCATATCGCGCACGGTATGCAGCATGCCACGCAGCCTGACCTTTTCGCCATAACAGCCCTTGTTCAAAATATCACTGATTTCCACCGTGTCCTTCGGCTTGATTCCTGTCACAAATTCCATGTCCGTGTCCTCCATTCTCATATCCCTTTTCGCGCCGCATAAGCGGCAGCAACCATTGCAAAAGCGTGGGCGAAAGCCTGCACCTTTCCGGAGGGTTTGTCATATGGGAATACATTCTCCGATATAACAAAAAAAGTCCCGGAGCCTATGTCTGCAACAGACATAAACTCCGGGACGAGAAATCCATACCCAGCTTTCAGGAGTAAAAATGAGCGCATTTCCCGCGGTACCACCCGCGTTGAGAAGCGCCTTTGCTCCCCCACTTTTACGCTTAACGCGCGCCACGCACAATCCTCAGGTAATCTGCTTATCCTTTTAAAGCAGATGCTCTTCCGATCGTGAGCTCGGGAGTGTTCCTCACCCTGCACACACACCACGGGCCTGCTCTCAGTCGGTGACAAGCCGTTCCTGTCAATCAATGTGCTACCTGCAAAGGAAGTCTCCTTCAAAGCCTTTTCTTTTATGTTCAAAAGATTAACACAGTAAAGCAAAAAAATCAAGCTGTTTTTTAAATTTCTTTTTCAAATAGTTTGACATTTTCCGGTGACGGCTGAAATTTGCCCTCCTCGATGCCGTGTACAATTTTTACGACCATCTCATTTGCCGGTGTAGGCACACCGTATTTTTTACCGTATTCGCATACGATTCCGTTGATGCAATCCACTTCGGTCTTTTTGCCATTCTCCAAATCCTGCAGCATGCTTGCTTTCAGACGCGCATGCTTTTTAATCACTACCGGAATCAGCATATTCGCAATCTTCTTTTTGAGAGGGTTCCGGTAATCCAGCAATGCCACAATATTGACTCCCTGCACCGGAGCAATCGTAATCTTCGCCGCTGCCGCCACATCGATGCACTCCTTAATCAGAAGCTGAACATATTTCCGCGAAGCCGGATTGCCCGCCGCCTCGCCAAACGTGGTACCGGTCACTGCCGACATACCGCTGAACGCCGCATTAATCAGCAGCTTGGACCAGCGCACGCCGATAAAATTCTCTTCGATTTCCACCGGGCACATCAGTTCCAGGAACCGCTTGATTTCACCAAGCTTCGTGATATTTCCGCCTTCGATAATACCTAGACCGAAATTCATCGAATCCGGTTCACTGGTCAGCTCTGCCACTCCCGGCTTCAGCAGGGTGGCTCCCCATTGTACGGTACAGCCCACCGTCCGTTCTGCCCCTGCCACATCGGCTATCCCCAACTCCGGGATACCGTTCTGCATGGTAACGATTGTGCCGTCCCCGCTCAAAAAAGGCAGCAGTCCCTTCACCACCTCCGCATTGGCAAGCTGCTTTGTCAAAAGAATAATCAAATCGTACTGTCCTGTCATCTCGTCCGGTGTCATCGCGCTCACCGGCACCGTCATATCCACCGTTCCCACAATGCGCGCGCCGTTTTTCCTCAGCATCTCAACATGCGCCTTGTTCCGGTTGATCAAATCAACCTGTCCTCCATTCTTCGTGACGTACGCACCCAGCACCGTGCCGAGCGAACCCGCACCGTAAATACATGCTCTCATCTGACTGCCTCCCTTTACTCTATGCAATAGGTTCCACGCTTCCCATTGCCCTGCTTTCATTTAAACATTCTTATTTCAGTTTATCAAAGATTGGGATATCTGACAAGACATTTTACAAAAGTGAGCGCAGCCCCGGAGGATTTTGCGGATAGGAAACACCGTTTCCTATCCGCAAAAAAATACCCATCGGTTTCCCGATGGGTATTTTTGTACTGGTCATACATGTTACGGATTATGCATTTTCTTCCTTCTTGCGGGCAACAACTACAACACCTGCAAGTACAAGAACTGCACCAGCCATAAAGAATACAGTAGTGGAAGCGAGACCTGTCTTAGGCAGAACGTCTACATCACCAAGAGCATTCTCCTCGTCTTCAATCTCAATCTCCGGTGTTCCTTCCGGAGTTTCCTCATCTGCAATATCAATCTCTTCTTCCGGATCAACCTCCGGCTCAACGTCAGATTTCTCATCCGGTACTTCCGGGGTATCCTCCGGAGTCTCTTCCGGCTCAACCCCTGGTGTTACTTCCGGCAAGCCTTCCGGAGTTTCCTCATCCTCAATCTCTATTTCCTCCGGCTCTTCGGTCGGTACAACAGTCGGTTCCGGAGTCGGCTCAGTAGTTGGTACCGGGGTCGGCTCGGTAGTCGGTACAGTAGTCGGTACTGGGGTCGGCTCGGTAGTCGGTACTGGGGTCGGCTCGGTAGTCGGTACAGTAGTCGGTACTGGAGTTGGCTCGGTAGCCGGTACAGTAGTTGGTACCGGAGTTACTGTTGGCTTAACAAATTCTGCTACGAAAGTGATATCTGCTACGATTTCACCATTTTCAAAGCTACCATTCTCCTGCAAAACCCATCCGGTGAACTCAAGACCATTCTGGTTTTCATAATTGATTACTGCTTCACTTGCAGCCTCAACCGGTGCCGGTGTCTTAGCTTCAGCTTCAGCAGTACCTTTCAGAATCGATGCTGTAAATGTATCCTTATCAACTACATAATTTACATTTACTTTAGCTAACTCTTTAAGGCTTGCTACGCCATCAACATGCCAACCATCTGTCTGCTGC
>CAMALD010000221.1 GCA_945836355.1 uncultured Lachnospiraceae bacterium
AATCGCCTCCTCCGCCAGCAGCGAGCAATGCACCTTCACCGGTGGCAGCCCGTCCAGTGCCTCCATGACTGCCTTATTGGTAATCAGCAGCGCCTCCTGCACGGTCTTGCCCTTAATCAGTTCGGTCGCCATACTGCTCGTGGCAACGGCGGCACCGCACCCGAAGGTCTTAAACTTTGCATCCCGCACAATGCCATCCTGTATATCCAGATAGATTCTCATGATATCACCGCACTTTGCGTTTCCTACCGTTCCGACACCCGATGCATTTTCAATCTCACCCACATTTCTCGGGTTGGAAAAATGGTCCATTACCTTCTCACTATATTCCATTACCTGACTCATATTATCTGTTCTCCTTTACAAAATCCTCATACAACGGTGACATACTGCGCAGTCTTTCTATAATCTCTTTTAGCTTGTCCACCACAAAATCAATCTCTTCTCTGGTGTTTTCATCCGAAAGCGTTAGCCGCAATGAGCCATGCGCAATCTCATGCGGCAATCCGATTGCCAGCAGGACATGCGAAGGATCCAACGAGCCGGACGTACATGCCGAACCGCTGGATGCGCAGATGCCGTTCTGGTCCAGCAGAATCAGCAGGGATTCCCCCTCAATAAAACGAAAGCTGAAGTTTGCGTTATTGGATAAGCGCTGTGTTCTGTGCCCGTTTAATCTGGTGTACGGAATTTCTGCCAGCACCCGTTCAATCAGATAATCCCGCAGCTCTTCCTCCTTGGTCCGGCGCTGCTTGAGATCATTTCGTGCCAGCTCTGTTGCCTTTCCGAAACCGACGATACCCGGTGTATTCTGTGTACCGGCTCTTCGGCCGCGCTCCTGCGCACCTCCGTGGATAAATGCGCCGATTTTTACCGAATCTCTGATATACAAAAATCCCACGCCCTTAGGTCCGTTGATTTTATGTGCACTTGCGCTGAGCATATCGATATTCAGCTCATCCACCTGAATCGGCACATGCCCATACGCCTGCACCGCATCGGTGTGAAACAGCACGCCGTGTCGGTGCGCAATCTCCCCGAGCTCACCGATTGGCTGAATGGTTCCAATCTCATTGTTTGCAAACATCACCGAAACCAGAATCGTATCCTCGCGTATGGCTTTCTCAAGCTGCTCCGGATGAACTGCGCCGTGCTCGTCCACATCAAGATAGGTGATCTCAAAGCCCAGCTTCTCCAGATATTCGCAGGTATGCAGAATCGCATGGTGTTCAATCTTTGTGGTGATAATGTGCTTTCCCTTCTCCCTGTTTGCAAAAGCAACCGCCTTCAATGCCCAGTTATCCGACTCACTGCCGCCTCCGGTAAAATATATCTCCCTCGCCTTTGCGCCGATAAACGCGGCAATATTTTCACGCGCCTCCTCAATGGCCTTCTTTGACTTTCCCGCAAAAGTATATATACTGGACGGGTTGCCGTACAGCTCTTCAAAATACGGCTTCATCGCCTCAAACACCTGTGGTTTCACCGGCGTAGTAGCCGCATTATCCAAATAAATCAATTTATTCACCTGATTCCCTCCTTATGCTTTACATTTTAAAAAAAATCTGTTATAGTACTCTTATAGAATACACCTATTCACCCACCATGTCAATAGGCTAATATCCTTGAGTTTTCGCATTTTTTCGCTGCTTAATCATTACAGAAAGTCAGAGGCTGCTTCACTGTCAGATTGCATTCGAACGGTTCTTAGATTTTTCGGATGTTTTGTATACTTTCAGCGCGATTTTTCCGTGATGGAAAAATCAGGGAGCAGCGCCACGGATGGCGCATTGCGACCGGCGCGTCACTTGCCAGAAAATGTGTCAAAACATCCTGAAAAATCAGGAACAAGTGAGAGCAATCCGGCACTGAACAAACCTCCGACACACAGCAGTGGGAAACACGGATACAAAATGCAAAAACTCAAGTCATCTTCCGTTTATCTTCCAAATACATCATTCAACGTTTCAACCACCTCATCAATAACAACCGGCTTGGAAATAAAGCCATTCATTCCGCTATCAAATGCAACCTTCTTATCCTCATCAAAAGCGTTTGCTGTCATCGCGATGATAGGGATAGCTGCCAAATCCGGATTTCCAAGGGCACGAATACGCTTTGTTGCCTCCAAACCATCCATAATAGGCATCTGAATATCCATGAGTACCAAATCATAGGTTCCCGGTTCGGAGCCGGATACTTTTTCCACTGCAATCGCACCGTTTTCTGCCGTATCAATATGAAAACCATATGCATTGAGAATCTCTACCGCGATTTCCCGGTTTAATTCGTTATCTTCAGCCAGCAGCAGGTGCTTTCCCTTAAAGCTGTCTGTATCCAGCGCGGGCAGAACCTGTTCCTCCCTGGCCTTCTGCTGCCCAATAGCTGTCAGGAGGGACTCCCGCAAATCAGACATAAACATAGGCTTGGAGCAGAATGTCGTCACACCCGCAGCCTTTGCTTCCACCTCAATATCTGACCAATCATATGCCGTAAGAATAATGATTGGCGTATCATCACCAAGGCTTCTTATCTGCCTTGTAACCTCGATACCATTCATATCAGGCAAACGCCAGTCAATAATATAGGCGTGAAATGCATCATTTACTTCCACAGCCTGTTTTGCACGCAAAACCGCCTCCCTGCCTGAAACAGTCCATTCCGGTCTCATGCCCACCTGCAGTAACATTTTAGTTACACTGTCGCAGGTATCAAAGTCATCATCCACCACCAGAGCCTTCAGCCCTTCCAGTTCCTTTATTTTTGCAACAGTCCTGCGTTCTGACTGCAGGCGAAGCTCTACACGTACAATGAATTCCGTGCCTTTCCCCTGTTCCGTTTGCACTTCAATGGTGCCGCCCATCATATCCACAATATTTTTTGAGATAGCCATACCAAGACCCGTACCCTGGGTTTTGCTGACGGTGGAGGTGCGCTCACGCTCGAACGGATCAAAAATTTTCCGGGCAAACTCCTGACTCATACCAATGCCGGTGTCCTTCACGCGGATTTCAAACAAACCTTTTCCCTCACCGGCATTTGGAAGCTGGGCAATCCGTACAGATACCGTGCCGCCGGGAGTCGTGAATTTGATGGCATTGGACAGCAGATTCAACAATACCTGGTTCAACCGGGTCTTATCACAGTACACATCTTCATCCGTTACATCCATTACATCCATGTAAAGTTCCAGCTGCTTGGCATGAATCTGCCCGCTTATGATAGTTTTAAGATCATGGAGAACATCCGAAAGATTGACTTCCGTTTCCTCAAGATGTATTTTTCCGCTCTCAATACGACTCATGTCAAGCACATCATTTATCAGGGAAAGCAGATGATTACTGGATGATAAAATTTTGGAAAGGTACTCCTTGATTTTATCATCATTACCGATGTTGGCAGATGCCAGAGTCGTAAATCCGATAATGGCATTCATAGGTGTCCGGATGTCATGGGACATATTGGAAAGAAATGTGCTCTTTGCTTTATTCGCCTCCTCAGCCA
>CAMALD010000222.1 GCA_945836355.1 uncultured Lachnospiraceae bacterium
AACAATCCTCCGACACGCAGCAAAGGCAGTCGGTGCAAAAATACGAAAACTCAAGCATAATTTTTTCTTGTTCTTTTTACTGATTTGAGGTAAAATAAAGAGTACAGTTTGATATACACCCGTGCTGGCAGCTCTGCATCTGCAGCCCGTGCGGTATACTATAGACAGGAGGATTTCCATGACAAAAAGGATCGCTATGCTCACCAGCACATGGCTTGGAGATTACACAGAGGCGCTGATCAGAGGAATTCGCAAATACATGGAACATGCGGACATTATTATGCATGTATTTAATGTATATGATTTTATGGAAAAAACGGACCTCCACAAAAAAGAACAGGATATTCTGTATCTTGCCGATTTTTCCTCCTATGACGGCATATTGGTGGCCTACACCTCCACCGGCTCTTACCCGATTCTCGAAGAGCTTTTAGCAAAATTAGCCGCTGAGGGTAAAAAAATATTGTGTATTGATAATCCGTACGCCGGTCAGCCGTACATCGGCATCGATAATTACCGGTCCTTCTATGACCTCGTCGAGCACATGATTTCCGTACATAGCTGCAAAACCTTTAATTATCTCGGAGGACCTGCGGATCACCCGGAAAACCAGCTGCGTTATGCCGCTTTCTGCGACTGCCTGAAAAAACATGGTCTCGGGGTGGATCCGCGCCGTGTACTCAATTATTACTTCATTAATTCCGATGGCGCAACAGCATACCGGAAGTGGAAGGAAGACGAACTGCACCTGCCGGATGCAGTGCTTTGCGCCAATGACAATATGGCTCTCGGATATTGTACTGCCGCCAACGAAGACGGTTATTTTGCTCCCAAGGATTTTCTGATTGCCGGCTTTGACAATATCGATGATGCCCAGTATTTCTCACCGTCCATCACCAGTGTCAACCGCAACTGGATTCAGCTTGGCTATGAAAGCATGTCCCATCTGCACGAATTAATTGACGGAGCTAAAAGCGAGGAACGCTACTATGTTAACGGTGTACTCCAGCGAAACGAAAGCTGTGGCTGTGGCTGCGTCCATTTAGATCATACTCTCTCGCAAAATCTGATCAGCTGTTACCGGAACCGTAAAGAACAGGAAGTCTATGACATGTGGAGCCGAAATGTTCTTCAGCGTTTTTGCAGCACTGCCAATGACGAGAAGTCCTTTCTTGACGCGCTGGCGTATGCGGTCGATGTACTTTCACTTCCGCCTTTTGCAATATGCCTGAACTATCTCGACTATGAGGACTGGGACACGCTTTTTGATGCGAGGTATACCGATACGTTCAAAGCTTATATATCCGGAAAATGTGAATTGATTAAACGAAGCCAGCTGCTGCCATCCGCTTATAAGGAATCGGATGACCGTATTTTCTTCTTTTCACCGCTGCATTTCGGCACCAAGAATTTCGGATACTGTGTCGTCCCGTTTCGTGATAAATTGCTGGCATATGACAAGCACCAGCACTTTGTTGATTATCTTGCACTTGCTCTGGAATGCATATACCAGCGCAAGATGCTCCAGTCCATGAACGACCGCCTGAAGGATCTGTATGTGCTGGATCAGATGACCGGTCTGTACAACCGATTCGGATACCGCGATATTGCAAAGCGGTATTTTGAGTCCACCGCCAAGCATGTCAGCGTTTATTATATTGATGTCGATAACCTCAAGTTCATCAACGACAACTACGGCCATGCGATGGGCGATAAAGCAATCACCAGAATTGCCGATGGCATCATTACCGTATTCTCTCAGGCACCGGTTAAAGTGCGCATGGGCGGCGATGAGTTTCTGGTAATGGAGAGTCTGCGGAGCGAAGAGGAGATGATTACAGAGGAGCAACAATTCTTGCGTTATCTGAATGAGGGCAAGGACGCGGTAGCTCTTCCGTTCCCGCTTTCTGCCAGTGTCGGTCATATCGGCAGCATTGATGAAAATCTGTCTTTGGAAGAGCTTGTTCACAAGGTCGATTCCTTAATGTACGATATCAAGCAGAAAAAAAAGGCCAAGCAGCGCATTTGATGCCATAAAAGCGCATAAGCTCCCTACGGGGAGCCTATGTGCTTATTTTTATCCCGAGGTGAAGCTATGAATTTGCAGAATTTTTTTAATGAACATCCTAAAATAGCGATTGCTTTTTCGGGCGGTGTGGATTCCGCATACCTTCTGTATGCGGCAATTTCCGGTGGAGCCGTCGTGCGAGCTTATTATGTCAAATCCGAATTCCAGCCGGAATTTGAATACCGCGACGCCATGCGTCTGGCGGACGAATTGCATACCGACCTGAAGGTGCTGAATTTAAAAGTGCTGTCCTCGGACTGCGTGCGCTCAAATCCCGCAGACCGCTGCTACCACTGTAAGCAGGCTATTTTCAGCGCAATCATCCATCAGGCTGCAGCAGATGGCTTTCCTGTTCTTGCCGATGGCACCAACGCCTCCGATGATGCAGACGACCGCCCGGGCATGCGCGCATTAAAGGAGCTTTCCGTGCTCTCGCCCCTGAGGGAATGCGGACTGACTAAGGAGAAAATCCGCGCACTGTCAAAAGAAGCAGGATTGTTCACCTGGAACAAACCTGCGTATGCCTGCCTTGCCACCAGAATTCCGACCGGCGAAGAAATAACCGCTCAAAAGCTCAGGGCTACCGAGCTGGCGGAGGAGTATCTGGCTTCCCTCGGTTTTTCGGATTTTCGCGTGCGTTCCCGGGAGGGACATGCCAGAATACAGCTCCCGGAGGCACAATGGCCTCTTTTACTCAGGCACCGCACGGACATTCTTGCAAAGCTGAAAGAACACTATAAAACAATATCTTTAGATTTAGAGGTGAGAGGATGAATAACGATATCAGGAAATTACTCGAAGATGTCAGCGCCGGTAACGTCTCGATTGATGATGCCTTATTAGCACTGAAAACAAAGCCATTTGAGGATATCGGCTATGCCAAGGTCGACCTGCACCGCAAGCTGCGCCAGGGCGCAGCAGAGGTAATCTACGGCGCGGGCAAAACTCCGGAGCAGATAATCGGTATTGCAAAAACTATGCTGCAGAACGGTCAGAATACGATTCTGATTACCAGACTGAATGGCGAAGCTGCCTCCCTGGTCAATCAGGCAATCCCGCTGGAATACTGTAAGGATGCCCGCTGCGCCGTCATCGGCACCATGCCGGAGCCGGACGGAATCGGTAAGATTGCGATAGCCACCGGCGGTACCAGTGACATTCCTGTCGCTGAAGAAGCCGCTCTTACCGCTATGGTGCTCGGCAATGAAGTGGTACGCCTGTATGATGTCGGGGTTGCGGGGCTTCACCGCACGCTTGCCCATCTGGATGATATCATGAGTGCAAGTGTAATCATTGCCATTGCCGGCATGGAGGGAGCCCTTGCCAGCGTGATCGGCGGTCTTGTCGATTGCCCGGTCATCGCCGTGCCTACCAGCGTCGGGTACGGTGCATCCTTCCACGGATTGTCCGCCCTTTTATCCATGCTG
>CAMALD010000223.1 GCA_945836355.1 uncultured Lachnospiraceae bacterium
CAGAAATTTTATCATCAGGATATCAAGGGCAGCATTGCCCATGTATTTATGCTGGAGAAACAGGGTATTCTCACCACTGCAGAGCGCGAAAAGATTGTAGACGGTCTGGACAGTATTCTGCGGGACATTGAGAACGGCACTTTAGTGATTGATAACACGCAGGAGGATATTCACAGCTTTGTGGAGGCTAATCTGATTGACCGCATCGGCGATACCGGCAAAAAACTGCACACCGGACGCAGCCGCAATGACCAGGTTGCTCTCGATATGAAGCTTTACACCAGAGATGAGATTGTGGAGATCAATCATCTGATTAAAGAGCTGCTTACCGAGCTTTTCCGCCTGATTTCCGATAATACCGAGACCTTTATGCCGGGCTTTACCCATCTTCAGAAGGCTCAGCCGGTCACACTGGCGCATCACCTGAGCGCATATTTTGAGATGTTCAAGCGAGACCGCAGCCGCCTGTGTGATATTTACAACCGTATGAACTATTGCCCGCTCGGCGCAGGTGCACTTGCCGGTACCACCTATCCGTTAGACCGCGCCTACACGGCTGCTTTGCTTGATTTTGACGGTCCTACCTTAAACAGCATGGACTCGGTATCCGACCGTGACTATCTCATTGAATTGTTGTCCGCACTCTCCACGATTATGATGCACTTAAGCCGCTTCTGTGAGGAGATTATCATCTGGAATACAAACGAGTACCGTTTCGTAGAGCTGGACGATTCTTATTCCACAGGCAGCAGTATCATGCCTCAGAAAAAGAATCCGGACATTGCAGAGCTCATCCGCGGCAAGACAGGCCGTGTGTACGGGGCGCTCATCTCAATTCTCACTACGATGAAGGGGCTTCCGCTCGCTTACAACAAGGACATGCAGGAGGACAAGGAGCTGACCTTTGATGCCATCGATACCGTAAAGGGATGTCTTGCACTATTCACCGGCATGATTGCTACCATGCGTTTCAACCCGGAGGTGATGGAAGCCAGTGCCAAGAACGGCTTTACCAACGCCACCGATGCTGCCGACTATCTTGTCTGCCACGGTGTTCCGTTCCGCGATGCACACGGAATCATCGGGCAGTTAGTACTTACCTGCATCGAGCGCGGCTGCTCCCTCGACGAGCTTCCGCTTGATGTTTACCAATCCATCTGCCCGGCATTTGAGCAGGACATCTATGATGCCATCAGCATGAAAACCTGCGTGGAAAAGCGCAACACCATCGGCGGTCCGGGAAAAGAGGCTATGGCTGCTGTGCTGGAAGCCTACGAGAACTATCTTTCCGTGATGAATCTGTGTGATACGATTAAGACTGAGGACCGCTCTGCTAAATAATCCCGATTCCTGAAGCAATTTTTTCTTCAACGTAAAAGGAGTGCCGCCTCATAACCAAACATCAGTTATGGAGCAGCACTCCTTTCTCTATTTTTTAATGCCTTCCACTTCATCTGCCGGAATGGAATTCAGCTTCTGTATCGTGCGCTGTAATGCATCCTTTGAATTCTTCCACGGCTCATTGACATAGCGGTAATCAAACTTATCCGTAAACCACTCCAGGTCGTCCCGCACGCGCTGAAGATTCTCCAGATATACTTTGTTCAACACCGAGATAAAATCCTCACAGACCTTTCCGGACAGGTGTGAAGGCGCCATCTCATACAGCAGCGCATAATGCCGGTTGCAAAAGCCCTTGCAGGCTGCAAACTTCTTTCGAAAATCCTCGTCGTTTTCATACAGATAAAACACGGTCACCAGATAGCGCTCAAAAACATTTGCCATACGGTTGCATATATAACAGGAATCATCCAGATCATCCATATAAGCCTTGACTCCTGAAGACTCCTTCTTCCGGAACAGACCTCCTGCCGGCTTGCCGCTTTTAGCGAGCTTTTTGACATCGCGGATTACCTGTTCGGTATGGGTCAGCAGAATCAATGCCAGACCAAGACGGTTTTGGTTCTGATACAATAGTTTTACATGCTTGTCACAAAAGCCCGTGCGGTTCGTCTCCATGCGGATATCATCCTCCATGTAGCTCGGTCCCATCGTAAAGTCCACAGCTGCATTCTGCAGGGAGCGGTACATCTCGCACACCGGACATTCACAATCCTTGTCAAACTCGTCATTGACCGGAATCGTATATAATTGCTCTTTCAATGTCAGCCCTCTTTCTTCATCTCTTCCGCAATTTGTTCCTTCAGCTCTCTTGCTTTGGCCTTAATGCGCTCATTTGCACTACGCGAGGCAAGCACGCGGGCTACCCAGCGTCCGGCATCCTCGTACTTGAAGAGTCTGCGCGCCAAATCAGCCATCAGATAGCATACGGTATTCTCATCCATACCGCACATCGGGAACATTTCCTTCGGAAAAGCCTCCAGAAAACCGTTATATGCATTTTCAATGAACTCCTGCTCTTCCTCGGTCAGTTCACTGCGCACCTGATCAATATTCTTAGTATCTTCAGGCAGATTTTCTGCCTTGCCACGAAGCAGCCATGCTGTCTTAAGGCAGGTATATGCCTTCTCACTGGCTTTTGCCCTCTTGACCACCGTGTTTGCCAGCGCCAGCTTATGTTTCATAATCGCAGCGTCATACGTCACAATATCACCCTCCGGTGCCAGTCCCTTGAAGGTAGAGGAAATATTCTGCTTAATCAGTCTGGCCTGCGCTGAGGTCATATAGTTAAAATAGCGGTTTAATGCTGCATATCCGCAATTCGGACATGCGATAACATCATATTTCAGTGAATCTACGACCTGATATTTCGGGCGCAGATCGGAATCCGCAGCAATCAGTTTTGCTTTGCCGGTCTTGACTGCCTTGGTTTTGAATTCCTTGTCACAAACCGGACATGTATAGGATTTGTCAAAAATTAATTCCACCTCCGTGAGTTCGGATATCTTTTCCGGAGCACTCGGCTTTTTTGACTCCTTTTTCTCTTCATTTTCGTATACGTCCATATTAGTCAGCTTGCCTAACCCCAAAGCTGCCAAACCCGAAAACAAGTTCCCCATAGCATCCTCCTGTCTAATTTGGTTTATATCCGCTCTTTAACGATGCAATCCGGTTAAATACCAGACGCTCCGGTGTTGTATCCTTATAGTCAACACAGAAAAATCCGTTTCTCAGAAACTGGAAGCTGTCATATGCTTTTGCTCCCAGAATCGCCGGCTCCACATAGCACGGGTCACAAACCGTGACAGAGTGCGGATTGAGATTCATCGAGCCATCCTCCTCATTGTAAACACCCTTTTCCTCATCAATCAGGTTCTCATATAATCTTGCTGTGACTGCAACTGCGTGAGGAGCGGATACCCAGTGAATCGTTCCCTTGACCTTGCGCCCCGTAAAACCGGAGCCGCTCTTCGTCTCCGGATCGTAGGTACAGTGAATCTCTGTCACCCTGCCATTCTCATCCGTCACATAATCGGTACATGTCACAAAATATGCATTCATCAGACGAACCTCATTG
>CAMALD010000224.1 GCA_945836355.1 uncultured Lachnospiraceae bacterium
GATTCAGGAAGGAAATCTCGGTCTGATCAAGGCTGTGGACAAATTCGATTACAACAAGGGCTATAAGTTCAGCACCTATGCTACCTGGTGGATTCGTCAGGCAATCACCCGTTCCATCGCCGACCAGTCCCGCACCATCCGCATTCCGGTACATATGTCGGAAGTAATCAACAAAACCTACCGCGTCTCCCGCACGCTGCTGCAGGAATATGGGCGCGAACCTACCGAGCAGGAGCTTGCCAATGCCATGAATCTCCCGGTTGAAAAGGTACGTGAAATCCTAAAGGTTTCCGCAGATCCGATTTCTCTGGATACAACCATCGGCGAGGAGGATGACAGCCATCTCGGCGATTTTATCAAGGATGAAACCGTGATTGGTCCGGAGGAGGCGGCTTCCTACTCCATGCTTCAGAATCAGATTGCCAAGCTGCTTGACACTCTGACCGACCGTGAGCGCCGCGTATTAATTCTGCGCTTCGGATTGAAGGACGGTAAGAGCCGCACTCTCGAGGAGGTCGGCCAGGAATTTAACGTAACCCGTGAACGTATCCGCCAGATTGAAGCCAAGGCTCTGCGTAAGCTTCGTCATCCGAGCCGTGCCCGCATGCTCAAGGGGTATGATATCAATTAATTTGTCATGGAGGTGTCTATGAAGAGAATTGCTTTGATGTTTTTGCGTAGCTTTTTTGTTTTACCGTTTTATCTGTTTCGCTTATTCCGGTTATGTAATATCGAAAAGTATGATAATTATACACGTTACGCTTTTCTTCACAAGCTGGCACCAAAGGTCAACCGCAGGGGACGTGTCAAGGTTATATGCCACGGCATAGAGAATCTTCCGAAGGAAACCGGATACATCATCTTCCCGAATCATCAGGGACTATTTGATGCCCTCGCCTTTTTGGAAACGCATGAGCGCCCATTTGTTACGGTCATGAAAAAGGAAGTGAAGGATATCTTCCTTCTGCGCAATGTCATCTGTCTGTTACAGGCTGAAATCATTGATCGTGAGGATGTCCGTCAGTCCATGACTGTCATCAAAAACATGACAAACCGCGTAAAGGCCGGCGAGAATTTCATTATCTTTGCCGAAGGCACCCGCAGTAAAAACGGCAATCAGGTGGGAGAGTTTAAGGGCGGCAGCTTTAAGAGCGCCATGAACGCGCGCTGCCCGATTGTCCCTGCCGCACTGGTCGATTCCTACAAGGTATTTGATACCAATTCCATCCGGCGTCAGACCATGCACCTGTTTTACATGGAACCGCTGTATTATAAGGATTATAAGGATATGAAATCCACCGAGATTGCAGAGCTTGTACAAAACCGCATTCAGTCGACCATCGATGACTTCCTTGCATCACAGGATGCGGAAAACAACATATAATCGTTTCATCAGCAATACCCCCTCTGTGGGATTCAACCGGTTCCGTCCGACGGATTTCCGGTCAGGCTCCCGCAAAGGGGGTATTCTCTACTTTTCCAGCTGATACAGATTCTTATCTTCGATAAAGTTGGTGGCATTGTAGAGCACCAGCACATCGGTAATGCCAAACTGTGTGGTAATCGAAGATACCGGCATCTTGCTGTAACGGAAGTCAATCATGATGACCTCGTCATAATCCTGCGCCAGAAACGGCACAAAGGTGTGAGCGTAGGAATCCTTGATGACCAGAAGCTTACGACCGTTCTTTTCTGTACCGCTCTGTACAATATGCGTCATCGCATGGTTACCGTCCAGATACACCATGTATTTATCTTTTTCCTCCAAACGGCTCTCCACAAAAAGACCGTTGCTGTACTTCTTGCTCATATCATATTCCACTCGGTAATTTCTTCCGTCATCGTAAATCATAACGGTATCTGCCTTCATCGGCAGATTCACCTTGGAATACAGCGTTCCGTAAAATTTCTCACTTCCCACTCTCCCCGCATAGTCCGAAAGTTCCCGGACCTCGTGTCCGGTTGCCTCTGCCCAGGCGCGGTATGCGTAATATGCACCAAGCGCAGTCCAGTGATGATCGGTCCGATAAAACAGGTACTCGTCTGCATGCGCATTCAGCTCTTTGCGGCTGTCAATCAGGCATCCCTCCGGCAGCTCTTTGGACAAACAGTCAAGCAGGGCATCCTGGTCATATTCGCCTGCAAATGCCGGAAGCTTGCCTTCTAAAATATCCGCCGCGGTCGGTATAATCATAGCGTGTACCCTGTCCGCTCCGTATCTCTTCTGATATTTTTCAATAAACGCGACCAGCGCTGCAATATTTTTCTCTTCCTGCTCTCTGTCCACGGCATCGGCATCCGTCTTGGTAATCAGATAGCCGTCATCGGCAAAATACACACCGTTGATATCCGTCTTTCCAATCAGGAGCTCGATGCGCGTCTTGATACCAATCCACGCATCCCGCCCGATAAACTGATCAGTGAGATAGTTTTCATACTGCATGGTGAAGCGGTTCTTCTCTTCCTCGGCAAACAATCCGGCAAGAGTAAATTCCGGCTTCTGCGCAAGGTTGCGGTTTTCGCTTTCCGACCGCTCCTTCGCCGGCGCAAAAAATCCGGCAATGGTCAGGCCGAATACCAGCAGCAAAAACACGGCTAACACAATTTTACTCTGTATATTCTGTTTCTTATCCATTCATTGCTCACCTCATCTAGAATCGGAAGTATAAAAACGGATTGTAGGTCGCATCCACCAGATATGCCACCGAAATCACAAATACAACTGCTACAAACACAGCCTGAAGCGTGGTAGAAAGTGCCATGCGCACCCCGGAAGTCTTTGTCTGTATATGCGCTGTGACAGCCTGCTCTGCAGTAATCGTTTCTGCAGCACCCGTCACGGTTGCCGCAGTTGTCCTCTCTGTAGTCCGGTATCCCGCAATTCGCTCCGCGATACGCAAAGGCAGATTGGTAGCGGCAAACGCGCAGATAACCAGCACGATTGCATAATTTTTTAACAGATACAGCGTTGCGGTGTTGACAAAGCCTGCCTCCCCCGGCACAAACATGGAAGCAATATAGCTTCCGGCACGGGAAAGGTCCTCAAACCCAAACAGTACAAAGCTCACCCAGACTACCAGCAGGGTATAAATGTGGGATACCACCGCAGGAAGCTTTTGAAGCCGTTTTGCCAGGAAAAATTTCTCAATCACCAGGAAAATTCCAAAATATACACCCCAGAGCACAAAATTCCAGCTCGCTCCGTGCCAGAAACCGGTCAGCAGCCATACCACGGCAATGTTGCGGATCTGCTTTCCCAGACTTACGCGATTGCCGCCGAGCGGGATGTATACATAATCGCGAAACCAGCTTCCGAGCGAAATATGCCATCTGCGCCAGAATTCGGTGATACTCTTGGACATAAATGGGTAATTGAAGTTTTCGAGAAAATGAAAACCGAACATCCTGCCAAGACCAATCGCCATATCGGAATAGCCCGAGAAATCAAAGTACACCTGAAAAC
>CAMALD010000225.1 GCA_945836355.1 uncultured Lachnospiraceae bacterium
AAACATAGCCTCCCGTGTTGATGACCTGCCGGTTTTCCTCTCCCTCATAGGAGAGCAGGAGTGCCTGACCGATGGCAAGGGCATACGGGTAGGAAAGCTGATTGTTGTAAATGATGGCGGAGGTGGAAAAACCGGTGGCAGCAGCGATGGAATCGATGCTGTCACCGGGCTGGACAACATAAATCTGCATAGGCATGTTCCTGAAATTGGATTACCTCATTATATGCAGAAAATACGGCTGATATGATACTTGCAGAAAAGTGAACACCGAAGGAAAACGCGCCGGATTATACCTGCAGCGAAGCCTTCTGTCCCTTGGAACCGCGCTTGCGGTTTTTTACTTTTTTAGCGGAATAGAATTTTCCGTCCATCTCGAAGGTTTCGGCAACATGGGAGACGGCAGTTGCAAAGGTAACCACATCACTCTTTTCGAGTGTGATGCCCTTGACACCGCGGCCGGTCTTTTTGAACTCCGGGACCTCGGAGAGCTCAAAGCCGAGGGAGAGTCCGTCATGGGTGAGCAGGATGACCTTGATGGAATTGCTGAGTACCTGCGATGCGGAGAGCGGGGTGATGGAAACAATCTCGTCGCCCTCCTCCAGCTTGGTGGAGGCAATGACGGAGCGGTTTGACTCAAATTCAATGCCGGAGACCAGCTTGATATAGCCGGCTCTGGTGACAAACAAGAGCTGCGACTCGAAAAGCTCCTCGAAGGAGAGGTATGTCAGTATGGTTTCCTTGTCCACCTTGCACAGGTTGTCAATCAGCGTACCCTTGTCGCGGATACGGCAGCGCGGGATGGCGGACGCTTTGACCTGATACATGTTGCCCTCGCGGGTGAACAGGCAGAGCTTGTCGTTGTTTTTCATGCGGATGATGTGGACAAATTCTTTCAAGCCCTCCTCGGTCGTGCGTGAGAAGGTGGAAGTATCCACCGACTTGGTGTAGCCGAATTTGTCTATCAGGACATAGATATCTTCTATGCGGATCTCCTCCACATAATTAGCGACTTCCGTATGCGTGATTTTGGTGCGTCTCTCGGTACTAAATGTCTTTTTGTAATTCTTCAAATTATTTTTAATGACCTTATAAAGAGATTTTTTGTTTCCGAGGATGTCTTTATATTCCTCGATCTGCTTCGACAATTCCTGATTCTCGTCATGCAGCTTTAAAAGCTCGAGTCCGATTAATTTGGAGAGCTGCATGGCGAGGATTGCATCGGCCTGACGTTCCGTGAAGTCGAGCGTTGCAGCGAGCTTTGCCGATTCTGTGGATTTAAATTTGATATCCGTCGTATTTCCGGAGGTCAGGCAGGCCTTTGCTTGTGCTACAGATGTAGAACCACGGAGAATCTCAATGATTAAGTCGATGATATCGACTGCGCGGATTAATCCGTTGACTATCTCCTGACGTTTTCCTGCCTTGTCGAGCAAATGCTCGTACTGGCGGGTGTAGAGCTCCTCCTGAAAAAGCACAAACTCCTGAATCAGCGTCTTGAGGTTGAAAAGTATCGGCTGGTTGTCCTTTACGGCGAGCATGTTCACACCGTAGGTATCCTCCATCGGACTCTTCTTGTACAGACCGTTGAGCAGATTCTCAATGTCGCGGTCCTTTTTGACCTCGATGACGATGCGCACATCGGAGGAGGACTCGTCGCGCACATCATAGATTTCATCAAACACCTTGTCCTTCATAAGGCCGACCAGACTTTCCACCAGCTTGGTTTTGTTGCCGGCGGAGGTGTAAGGAATCTCGGTGATGACAATGCTTTTTCTGCCGTTTTCGGACGGTTCAATCTCAACAGTGGAGCGAATTTTGATTTTGCCCTCGCCGGTCTCGTAGATGGACTGCAGCTCGTTGCCGTTGATGATGGTGCCGCCCGTCGGGAAATCCGGCCCCGGAATGTACTGCATCAGCTCCGGGACGGTGATGTCCGGGCGGTCCATGTAGGCCATGATGCCATCGATAATCTCAGAGGGATTGTGCGGAGGCATATTGGTAGCCATGCCGACCGCGATGCCGGTGGTGCCGTTAATCAGCAGATTTGGCAGCATGGCAGGAAGCACCTTCGGTTCTTTTTCGCTATCATCAAAGTTTGGCATGAATTCCACCAGATTCTGGTCAAGGTGGTCGAGCATTGCCATAGCACCCTCGGAGAGGCGGGCCTCGGTGTAACGCATTGCCGCAGGCGGGTCACCGTCGAGGGAGCCAAAGTTCCCGTGGCCGTCGATGAGCGGAATCTGCAGGGAAAAATCCTCTGACATGTGCACGAGGGCATCGTAGATGGAGGAATCGCCGTGCGGATGGTATTTACCCATCGTGTCGCCGACAATGCGGGCACTTTTGCGATGCGGCTTTTTCGGGTCGAGCCCGAGTTCGGTCATCGAGTACAAAATACGGCGTTGAACCGGCTTTAAGCCGTCCCTGACATCGGGCAGGGCACGGTCGATGATAACGCTGATTGCATAATTTCGAAAGGATGTTTTCATTTCCTCGGAAAAATCCAGTTGAATCATATTGTCTGTTTTCATATCCGTCTCCATTCTTTAAATATCCAGCTTTGCATATTTTGCTTCTTCGATGATGAAGGCGCGGCGCGGCGGGACGTTATTGCTCATAAGCAGGGTGGTGATTTCATCTGCTTCCACGGTGTCGGACAGAGTGACCTGCGCAAGAATACGGGTTTCCGGGTTCAGCGTGGTCTCCCAGAGCTGGCTGGCATCCATCTCTCCCAGACCCTTGTAGCGCTGCAGGCTGAGGATTTTTTTGCCCTCCTTGCGGAATTTCTCCAAGGCGAAATCATCAAACAGATACTGGGATTTCTTCTTTTTCTTTCCCTTCTCGGTGTCCTCGTACTCCACCTTGTAGAGCGGAGGCATACCACGGTATACCTTGCCGCCGGTAATCAGCTCCGGCATGAAGCGGTAGAAAAAGGTGAGCAGAAGGGTACTGATATGGGCTCCGTCCACATCGGCATCGGTCAGGATGATAATCTTGTCGTAGCGCAGCTTCGTGATGTCGAAATCTTCTCCGATGCCGCATCCGAAGGCGGCAATCATTGTCTTAATCTCGTTGTTGACCAGAATTTTATCCAGCGTCGCTTTTTCCACGTTCAGAATCTTGCCGCGCAGCGGGAGCACCGCCTGTGTTTTGCGGTTTCTGGCGGTCTTTACGGTACCTCCCGCGGAATCACCCTCGACGATGTATACCTCGCACTCCTCAGGCTTTTTGGAGGAGCAGGAGGCGAGCTTGCTCTTGGTGTCCACGTCGTTCAACTGCTTTAGCACGGCGTTGCGTGCCTTGTCGCCGGCTTTGCGTGCACTGTAGGAACGCATGGAATTGTCAAGGATTGCTTTGAGGGTTTCGATGTTTTTATCCAAGTAGCGGGTAACCTCGGTCGCAAAT
>CAMALD010000226.1 GCA_945836355.1 uncultured Lachnospiraceae bacterium
CCTTTCGCAAAAACTGTAAATATAGTTGCAAATTAATTAATCGATTAATCATATTCAGTTTACTTTGTTCGTCATAATTCTGCAAACCAAAGTTGATAACAAAATTTTATATCATGTTTGGTTTGCAAAATAATAGTTTGTGTATTACCATTCCTTAAAAACAAAAAGGAGATTATCTATCATGAAAAAATTTATCACCAAAACAATAGCTATTATCCTGTTGGCTACTTCATTAGTATCTTATTTTACAAAATCACCAGCCATTTTTACTTTTCCCGAAAAGATATCATGTTTTACTGTAAGTGATGACGATAATCTTGACCCAGGTATATCCATTTTTGAAAAGTAAAATTATTGCATTGAAACTAGAACCCACTTATGATTCGGATAGTTCTTATTCACATAATTTTCAATAAAGCACACAGCATATTCATCTCTCATATATAATTTGCTGTATGCATATGCAATTTGTAACCAATGAAAATAATTGTGACATTCGCTATCCTCCAACCCATCTTCCATCGCGTACCTTTGGATATTAAATCGGTCAATGCACAAACGATTTAGTTGCTCATCCCTATGCCTCAATAGAATAAGCTGCATTTCCTCTTGCAGAAACTTAGATGCTTCGTCATATTTTTTTTGCTCCAGCAATAATATTGCATAACAATGCACTACCGCACTTTCAAAGACGCGGAAGAAAAGTGCGCTCTCCTCCTCCGTGCGCATTCTCTGATATTGACCGTGAATAATCTTTACAATGTCCGATTTCCTGAATTGTGAGGGTCTCCATCCCATTCTGGTCACAATTTCCCGCTCATATTTCATCAAATCGTAATCCATTGTTGAATACACCGCCTGTATGGGTAATGTTTCTTGCAATAAGTTCCACAGCAGCACCTCATAATCCTCTTTACTAATCTTTTTTGTTTTAAGCTGTAGCAAACCGCCCCAAAACATTTCAAACTGATGATTTGTAACATAATTTTCATTCAGGCGACCCGTCAAATCATCAAATATTTTTTGCGCTGCATCATAGTCATTCCTATTGCAGCAAAGCTTGAAGTCCCCTGACTCCTTGTAATCGCTATAATCCTTTGTCACAATACCCCCATCATACTTTTCGACAGATATCCCGAGCTTTCTCAGCAGGGCATCGCTGATCTTCTTTTGCGGTACATGGCACTCAGTCTCCAAACGCTTCACGGTTCTGGCATCACAGATGCCAAACGCTAACTCTTCCTCCGTCCAGCCATGCGCTTTTCTTCTTTGCGCGATCACCTTATTTACCGAATGAATATGCAGCTCGATATAGACCGGATACCAGTCATCCCACCACAGCCCGCGCTGTGTTCCTATGGCTTCATACATAAGCGCAAGGCAGTTTCTTTCCCATGTGGATACCGGTTTCCCCATATGCTCCAGAATGTCAAATCTCAATTCCATCATGTGGGCAAACAAAGCGGACTGATTCGCCGAAACCGCCAGCATCTCCCGGCTTTTCTCAATGTATTCCAGCGCTTCATTGTATCGGCCCTTCTCATCATACATTTTCGCCAGCCAAAACGCCGAAAAAGGATAAACCTTCCACACATCAACCCAATCGTGCTCAATGCATTTATTTCCTCTTTTCTGAGGTTCCATATACAAAAGGATTCGATGATGCCAGTCAAAGGCTTCGTATTCATTCCCCGACTCCCCTTGAATGACCGCATAGCGCTGCAGCAAAAACAGCTCCATCAGAGAAAACCTCTGTTGAAGCAGAATATTCGGAGTTAGGTTTGTAAGCTTTTCCTTTTCTATTGTCTGGCTAAGCCCATTTTGAATATTCTCCTTTTGTTCCTCAAGAGGAGCATTCTTCTTCCGCAGTAATTCTGCACGCATGAGTGATAGATATTGAAGGTGCAGTGGCTTGTCCGCTCCCTTTCTTTTCCTATACGCTTCCATTGCACCTTCTGCTTCTTTCAGGCGATTCTTTGTTAAGTATTCAGGGATTTTTGCACGCTCGACCGCCAGTCGGTATTCATCCGCATCCAGCATGACATCATATTTATCTACCGATTTGCCCATTCTCTGAAACAACGCATCTGCCAATAGCTTTTCCGGCTCACGGTTTCCGGTCTCGTAGCTTTTCAACATCCCCAAAGTGCACAACCCCTGTGCCAGCTCTTCCGCGCGAATACCGCTTTTCCTTCGTATATCTCCAATCAAAATGCCGAACATGATATTTACCGTTCCCCCGACCCCAAAATAGTAAAGATAGATACTTCTATTATGCAGAACAACCGGCAAAAAGTCAAACTAAAATTGTCAATATTTACTATATTTTGTAGAATTTTCAGATGTCGGGCAAATTATAGGTTGACGTCAAAATGTGAATCATATATAGTAGATGCAGAAATGGAGGCGTTAAGATGATTATCGATTTTCATACACATACCTTTCCGGATGCGATTGCAGAGAGGGTGCTTCACAAATTAGCAAAGTCTTCCGGCACTGCTCCGGCTACGGACGGCACCCTGTCCGGTCTTGCAGCATCCATGAAGGAGGCCGGTATCACCTGGTCCGTCAATCTTCCGGTCATGACCGGCGCAGAGCAGGTGGTTTCCGTGAATTCCAATATGCTTCAAAGGCAGGAAGCCATGAAGGCAGACGGCATACTCACCTTCGGCGGAATGCATCCGGATTTTGAGGACTATAGAGCGGAGCTGAAGCGCCTTGCAGATGCCGGTATCAAAGGGGTTAAGCTGCACCCGGCTTACCAGAATGTCGACCTGGACGATATCCGCATGATGCGCATTATCGCCTGCACTTCGGAGCTTGGTCTGGTCACCATCATCCACGCTGGAATCGATATCGGTATTTATGACCATAATTACTCCTCGACCGCACAGGTACTCACCGTGTTAAAGGATGTGCAGCCGGAAAAATTCGTGCTCGCGCACATGGGCGGATGGGCATGCTGGCATGAAGTCGAAAGTGACCTTGCCGGTGCTCCCCTGTGGATGGACACCGCCTTTACGATTGGGCCGCTCGACCCTAATCCCGACGCCGAGCCCGGTCCATACAGCCGCATCACCCTTGCCGATGAAGACTTTCTGCGGCTTGCCAGAAAACATGGCACCGACCGTATCCTGTTTGCCACCGACAGCCCGTGGCAGCCGCAAAAACGTTACGCCGAGCGATTTAAAACGCTCGGTCTGACCGCAGAAGAACAGGAGCGCATCCTTTACCGGAATGCTGCGGAATTGCTGAATTTGGGGTTGTAAATCTCCGGCGCCGCTTTTGCATCGCTTCAGCGACATAATTCCACTGCAAAAGCGTGCGCATCCCCCGGAGGGTTTTTCATATCACAAAATTACTACAAATATT
>CAMALD010000227.1 GCA_945836355.1 uncultured Lachnospiraceae bacterium
CCTCTTACGCTTGAAAATACATGAAATTACGCTATAATATAAATGTCAAAAAGTGAAGTATTATGTGCGGAGAAGTAACAATGGTATTAGACATGCATACACACATATTGCCGGGCATCGATGATGGAAGCCGTCACACGGGGGACAGCATAGAAATGCTAGGAATGGAAGTAAAGCAAGGTATAACACATATTGTTTTTACTCCGCATTTTTATGCTCAGAAGGTGTCGGTGGAGAAATTCTTAAGCAGAAGAGAACACAGCAGTGTGCATTTGAAGGAAAAACTGCAGGACACCAAGCTGGATTTACAACTGTATTGTGGTGCTGAGGTATACTATTTCCCTGGAATCGGCAAGGCGGATATGCTACCGCAACTGTGCATCGAGGGAACGGATATCGTCCTTCTTGAAATGCCGTTTGCCCAATGGGATAAACAGATGGTCGATGACGTGAGAAAAATCATCGAGAAACAGAGGCTTACTGTGGTGCTTGCCCATGTGGAGCGCTTTATTGGTTTCCAGAAGGATAAGAGTGCATGGGATGAGATGATGAAGCTGCCATTGTATACACAGCTGAACGGAGAATGCTTCTTACACTGGAGAAGCAGGAGGTTTGGACTGAAGCACTTACAGGAGCGCGACAATCAGGTGTTGCTCGGAAGTGATTGCCACAATCTGACCTCGAGACAGCCGAATTTGCAGGAGGCGAGAGATATAATAAGGAAGAAACTCGGAGCCGATACGCTGGAAGAAATTGATGCGCTTGGAAAGGATTTACTTCATATATGAAGATTAGCAAAAGAGAAATCAGTGCGGTAGTATCCCTGATATTGGTGCTGGCACTGCTCGGAGGCGGCGCAGCCATAGCCGGTAAACTGTTAGAGAAGACACCGGTGGCAGATGGCACAGCGGATGAGACCGTAAAGGGAAAGGAAAGCATTCTTCCTTCGAAAAAGATTAAGCTGCTAGGCGAGACATATTCCTATGATCATCAAATTGAGAGCTATCTGCTTCTTGGAACTGACGCAAGCGGTAATGAGGAGGCAGAGGGAGAGGCGTACGAGGGAAGCATGGCAGATGTGCTGTGCGTATTGGTGCTTGACAAGACTGCCAAGACATACGCTTTGTTGCAGTTAAACAGGGACACAATCACCAAGGTGGACCTCATGACGCGGGACGGCGAATGCAACGCTACCGCAGAATTGCAGCTATGTACCGCACACTGGTACGGTGGCAACAAGACCATGAGCTGCGAAAATACCGTGACAGCGGTGTCAAGAATGCTCGGAGGAGTCAGCATGAACGGATATGTCGCATTATCCATGCAGCATATCACATTCTTAAACCATCTGGTAGGCGGAGTAACCGTAACGATTGAGGATGATTTCTCGGCGGAGGATGCTTCGCTTGTCATGGGGGAGACCATCACACTGACCGATGAGCAGGCAGAGCATTACATTCGGGCGCGCATGGGCGTGGGAGACGGAGAAAACCTATCCCGTATGAGGCGTCAGCGGCAATACCTGACTGCGTTTGCTGCAAAGGCAAAGGAACAGCTCGGAGGAGATGCTAAGCAGACACTGTCCATGGCACAGGACATCCTTGCGATGTCAACCACGGATTTGACAGAGAAGAAGCTGTCCGGTATCGCGGATATGCTATATCAGTATGAGAATCTGGGTATATACACGATTGATGGAACATCCGCACTTGGTATGCGTCTCGGAGATGGCTTAGAGCATGCAGAGTATTATCTGGATGACCAGTCACTTGTTGACACCCTGACAGAATTGTATAGCCTGAAAAAAGAAGCATAGAAGAACATACACCTAGGAGGAATCTTGCATGGGCAATTCGGCCATGGAAAAAAACGAAAATAAAATATCACTAAGCTCCATGCAGGCAGCAGAGGAGACGGAGATAGATCTTCGCGAGCTGTTGGGGCTTTATTTGTCGCGACTTCGCCTGATTATCGTCACGATGATTATCGGCGGTCTCGTGATGGGCGTGGTTACTTACTTCCTTATTACACCGAAGTACACCGCATCCACCAAGATCTATATGGTATCGGCATCAAGCGGTTCTGCTATTGACCTTACGGACCTTAATATTGGTACATCTTTGTCTTCGGATTATGCAGTTCTTATGGATATACGTCCGATTTATGAGGATGTGATCGAAGAATTGGGGCTATCCTATACATATACGCAGCTGCAGAATATGGTCGACATCTCCGCTATCAGCAACACGCGTGTCATCCAGCTTAGTGTAGTCAGCACAGATCCTCGAGAGGCATGCGATATCGCCAACTGTATGGCACAGAAGGCACTTACCTATCTGCCGGAGCTGATGGAGACCTCAACCCCGCATATCGCAGAAACAGCTATCGTGCCTACGCACCAGAGCTCACCGAGCATGGCGAAGAATGTTCTGATTGGGGCAATGCTTGGCGCATTGCTGTCACTTGCTTACCTGACACTCATCTATATAACGGATGATTCCATCACATCCTCTGAGGAGATGGAGAAGCTGTTTGGCATCGTACCGCTTACGGTGATTCCGGAGGGTGATATCAAGGAAATCTCTGACGAGCGTGAGCTTGAGATTATTGAGATGAAGAAGCAGCGCAGCAAGAAGAAGGGACACCATGCAAGCAGAAGGAGAAGGAAATCATGAAACAGGTACTGATTAACAATATGCCGGATCTCCCATATGCTGTGGAGGAATCCATCAACAGACTTCGTATTAATATCAATTTTTTGGGAAATAAAGTTCGCAAAATCATGGTTATCAGCTCACTCCCGGATGAGGGAAAGAGCTTTGTGGCAATGCAGCTTTGGGCGCAGATGGCAAAGGCCGGAACGAAGAGTCTCTTAGTGGATGCAGACCTGCGCAAGTCGGTCATGGTCGACAAATATGATATCCAGACGGTGGATGGCTCCAAGATTGTTGGAATCTCCAATTATCTGGCAGGCAACTGCGAGCTGGGGGATACTATATTAAATACGCAGTTTGGAACGGGAGACCTAATCCCGAATACCGATAATATCGTCAATCCGTCTATTCTTATCGAAGGAGGACAGTTTGAGAAGCTACTCAATACCATGGCAGAGGAATACCGCTATATCTTTGTGGATTCTCCGCCGCTTGGTATCGTATCCGATGGAGAACAGATTGGACAGCTCTGCGACGGAGCCATTCTCGTGGTAAGAGGAGGAACAACCTCAAAGCATGTCGTTCGCTCAACCATGCAGCAGCTGGAAAGATGCGGATGCCCGCTCCTTGGCGTAGTACTCAATCGTGTACAGGGTGGCAAGGGAAGCTATTACAGCAAGGGATACTATGGTAAGAAATACGGTTATTATGGCA
>CAMALD010000228.1 GCA_945836355.1 uncultured Lachnospiraceae bacterium
ACGGATAACATCAAACGAGCAGAACGCCCCAAGATAGACACGCTTGATGCTCACCGCAACATATACATCGGCGATTGCAACAATACTCGAATACATATCTATCTCAGCACCGGACTTTCCGGCAGGATAACCCGAGCCGTCATAGCGCTCATGATGCTGCAATACAACTTTCTTAACCCGGTCATCCAGCTCGCAGTTCTTCAGCATCTCAAGCCCGTTCTCGGTGTGGAGCTTCGCAATATCATATTCCTCGTCGGTAAGCTTTCCCGGCTTATTCAAAATCCTCGGCGGAACCAGAAGCTTGCCGATATCATGCATCAGACCGCAAAGAGTAAGCACCTGCTTCTCATCCTCATTCAAACGCAGCCAGTCCGCAAATACATTGCAAATCAAGGCTACATTGATTGAGTGCATAAAAATCATATCATCATAATCGCGAATGCAGTGAAGCATATTAAAAATATGTGCATTGCTTCTCGAAACACCAATCATCCTGCGGACATCCTCCAAAAGCCTGTCTTCGTCCACCTTTTCCTGTCCGAGCTCAATCCCCTCAAATGTACCCTTTACTTCCTTCACCGCTCCGTCATAGCTTTCCTTAAACCGGATGAAATCCTGACTCTTGCGAAGCGTTGCCGTATAGGCATCCTCCTCCATCTCGCGAGCCGGTTCCTGATATACCCAGACACCGCCGATTGCATAAAACATCAGCTTGGCGATAGAATCTGCACCGAGAACTGTATCTTTATTTAAAATGAGCTGGTCTGTTCTGGAGTAGATATCCTGTGCCGTAATCATACCCGGCGCAATTTCACTGATCGGAATCCGCTTCGTCTGTCTTTCTTTTTCCATTCCACCGCCCCCTCTGTATTATCTAACATAAGATAATAATAACACATTTCGCCCGTCAGCGCAATCGTTACTTTCAGTTTTTTGCCCTTTTTGTATCCGGATTTTTTTATTTTATATCTTTTTTGTACTTCAAGAATACTCCCGACCTTCCATATACTCCCGCAACTACCCTTTATACGGCACAAAACTACTGTTTTTCTCATACAAAAAAGCAGGAAGATAGATCTGTTTTTCTGTCTTTCCGTCTCTGTTCTCCACCGGAATCGGCTGAAAGCCTCTGCCCGACTTTAGCAGCCGCACATAGTCCGCTATACTGCCAAGTCGTTCCTCCGTCTCCACTCCGGAAGGGATTTGTCCCCAGGCTGTATTATGCATATCGGTTCCTCCGGTAAGAGGAAGCTGATATTTCACCGCATAATCCTTTGCCAGCTCATCCTGATACGGTTCATTGCCGATATTGATATACTCCGCCGCATCCACAAAATACGGATTCAGATGAATTTGCTGTAAATAGCCGCGCTCTCGGAACGGATGTGCCTGCACCACCGCGCCGCCCGCATCATGAATCCGGTTGTAGTATTCTTCCCTCGTATCCGACATAATCTCCGGATGAGCCAGCAGCCACACCTTATCCGGCCCATAGGTCAGATATTCATCACCGTCAAAATTAAATTCCCAGCCAAAAAACACCGAAAAACCGACCCTGTCTCCCTCTTCCTTAGCGAGCTCATAGCCGCGGCAAAACGCCTCCACACGTTCGTCCCACGCAAGGCTGCGGTCAATGCCGCAGTTTCCGTTAAAAAAGTGATCGGTAAATATGATGCCGTCATATCCCCGTTCCATGTAAAAACGCACATACTCCTTCGCCGGTGTTACCCCGCAGCGGCTTACCTCTTTCGAATGCAAATGTGTCTCATAACGATAGCCCATATCTTTTTCCTCTCTCTGCTTTGCTGTTTTTTCTTTTGTTCAGCTCAATCTTTCTTTAAAATCCCGATACCCGAACTGTTTGACGAGTATCAGCTCCCCCTCCGGCGTCTCCCGGTAGATTGCCGGCAGCGGCATTCCGTTAAAAGTGTTGTTCTTGACCATGGAATAGATTGCCATATCCCCGAACACTAGGCGTTCCCCCGGCTGCAGCTCATGGTCAAAGGAGTAATCTCCGATGATGTCGCCTGCCAGACAGGTCGGGCCTCCCAGACGGTATGTATACGCCTGTTCTCCTGCCCTGCCGGCTGCGGTCAGCACACCCTCTGCCGCATCATAGCTCAGCGGCGGCCGGTATGGCATCTCCAGCACATCCGGCATATGGCATGCCGCCGAGGTATCCAGAATTGCCGTCTTTATTCCATTATCAACAATATCGAGCACCTGCGCGACCAGCACACCGGCATCCAGTGCCACTGCCTCGCCCGGTTCGAGATACACCTGTACATTATATGCTTCCTGAATCTGCTTTACGCAGCGTTCCAACACCGGTATATTGTAATCCGGCTTTGTAATATGGTGTCCGCCGCCGAAATTAATCCATTTCATCCGTCCAAACCATTCCCCGAAACGCTCCCGGGCAGCGGCAAGCACCCGTTCCAGCACCTCCGCGCCCTGCTCGCAGAGCGCATGAAAATGTAATCCGTCAATCCCCTCCAGTTCATCCGGGCAGAAGGCATCGCACGTAATACCAAGCCGTGACCCCGGTGCACATGGATTATAAATATCCGTCTCCACCTCCGCATATTCCGGATTGATGCGCAGTCCGCAGGAAATCTCTCTCCCCGCCGCTTTCGCCTCCATGACCCTGCCGCGGTACTTTCTCCACTGTGAAAAGGAGTTAAACACAATGTGGTCGCTGATGGTCAAAAGCTCGTCAAACTGAGCTTCCGGATACGCCGGCATGAACACATGCACCTCTCCTCCCATCTCCTCGCGTCCGAGCCTTGCCTCATATAAGCCGCTTGCCGTGGTGCCGGAAAGATATTTTCCAATCATCGGGTATTCGGCAAACATGGAGAAGGCTTTCTGGGCAAGCAAAATCTTACAGCCCGTTCGCTCCGACACACCCTTTAATATTTCCAGATTGTGCTGCAGGGCAGCCTCCTGCACGATATAGCAGGGAGTCATACAAGCCTTGTAATTCTGATTCATCCCTCACCTCCGCGAGCCGCTCTACGGTACCATCACCGGATTAAAGTCTTCCTTCCACGGGAGACCAAATTCGTTCAGCGCATCCATAAACGGGTCCGGATCAAACTCCTCGATATTAAATACTCCTGCGCCCTTCCACTTTCCGGTCAAAATCATAGCCGCACCGATCATTGCCGGCACACCCGTAGTGTAGGAAATTGCCTGCGAGCCCACCTCACGGTAGCACTCCTGATGGTCACATATGTTGTATACATAATACGTTTTTTCCTTGCCATCCTTGATTCCCTTAAAAATACATCCGATATTCGTCTTGCCGACCGTGCGAGGTCCAAGGCTTGCCGGGT
>CAMALD010000229.1 GCA_945836355.1 uncultured Lachnospiraceae bacterium
GGTCTGATTGCGGGGCTGACAGTCTCGATGGAGGCATTTGAGGCGGCTAAGATGGGCGTTTTTCTGCACGGGCGCGCAGGGGAATGCGCGTCGGAGAAACGCAGCAGGCGTGCCATGCTGGCGGGCGATATGTTAGAGGAGTTTCATTTTTGAGGGCAGTAAGAAAGAAGGCAGTAACATGGTAGAAGAAACATACCGTGAAAAATATTACAGAGTATATGAGAAGATAGATTTGGATGCGCTTTGCGAAAATATCATTCATACGCGCAAGCTCTTAAAGGCGGATACCCGGCTGATGGTGATTATCAAGGCGGACGGGTATGGGCACGGAGCTGTGCCGGTCGCAAGAGCGTTTGATGAGTTGGATAACGGCGGTATGCCGGTGGTGAATGCATACGGGGTAGCCGTCGTGGAGGAGGGAATTCATCTGCGCAGGGCAGGCATCACAAAGCCGATTCTCGTGCTGGGTGCCAACCCGCCGGCAATGGCAGGGGAAGCAGTAAAATACGATATTTCCATGGCAATGTGCGATATGGAGCTGGCGCAGGCGATGAGCCGCGAAGCGGTAGCGCAGGGCAAAACGGCAAGGGTTCACATTAAGGTGGATACCGGCATGGGGCGCATCGGTTTTGCGGGAAGTGAGGCGGATGCCGAGCAGATCAGACAGATTTCCCTCTTGCCAAATCTTTGCATCGAGGGAGTATTCTCACACCTTGCCTGTGCGGACGAGGCAGATAAAACATCGGCAAACCGGCAGTTTGAGCGCTTTCAGACGTTTTGCAGAAAGCTGTACGAAAAAGGTGTACACCCTGAAGTGTATCATATCGCGAACAGTGCCGCAATCATTGATTTGCCGCAGATGCAGCTTAATATGGTGCGCAGCGGAATTTCTACCTACGGTATGTACCCGTCTAAGGAGGTGTGCCGGGATAAGCTGGCATTGACACCGGTCATGGAGCTGGTCAGCCGGATATCCTTTATCAAGGAGGTGCCAGCCGGCTTTCCGGTCGGCTACGGCAGCACCTTTGTGTCAGAGCATCCGATGCGCATAGCAACGGTACCGGTCGGTTATGCGGACGGATTTCCGCGTTCCCTGTCCGGAAAAGGTCAGGTAATAATCCACGGGCGCAGGGCAAACATTATCGGGCGCATCTGCATGGATCAGTTTATGGTCGATGTGACCGACATCCCGGATGTAAAGCAGCAGGATGTGGTGACGTTAATCGGCAGGGATGGCGGTGAGATGATTTCGGTGGAGGAGCTTGCGGCGCTTGCGGGGTCCTTCAATTATGAGTTTGTATGCGGAATCACGGACAGGGTGCCGAGAATTTATTACCGCAATCATCGACCGGTATCGGTTTACACGGCATTTCCGGAAAAATAAATAAAGTACACGGATTTCACTGCTCTTAAAAGGCGGAGAAAGATTTACCATCGCAGGTATAGAGTTTCAAATAATGGTAAATAATCATAGTAAAACAGCCAGTGGATGGAGAGTGAATGAGTGTGATTATAAAACGTGGCGATATTTATTATGCAGATTTGAGGCCGGTAATCGGCTCGGAACAGGGCGGTGTGCGCCCGGTGCTTGTGGTGCAGAATGATACCGGAAACAAGCACAGCCCGACCGTGATTGTGGCGGCCATCACTTCAAGAATGAATAAGGCAAAATTGCCGACCCATGTGGAGATTGCAGCGGATCAATACGGTGTGGTGAAGGATTCGGTGATTTTACTTGAACAGATTCGGACAATCGATAAATCGCGATTAAAGGAAAAGGTATGTCATCTTGACCAGGATATTCTGGTGCGGATTGATCATGCACTTCGTATCAGCTTCGCGCTTGATACATAAAGAACGGAGGAAGCATTTCATGTGGCTGTTTGGCTCACGAAAAGGGGCAAATGAAGACAATGTAACAGAGGAGGAAATTATTTCCATGGTGAATGAAGGCCAGGAGCAGGGCGTGCTTGAGGCGGAAGAGGTGGAAATGATTTCAAATATTATCGAATTTGATGAAAAAGAGGCCAAGGATGTTATGACGCACCGCACCAAGATTGTGGCGGTACCCGCGAGTATGTCGGTGGAAGAGGCTCTGCAGTTTATGATAAAAGAGAACTTTTCACGCTTTCCGCTATACAGGGAAAATGTGGATGACATTGTAGGTGTGTTGCATGTGCGTGATGTTGTAGCATGCTATCTGGAGCAGAATAATGAAAAGACGCTGACAGATATTGCGCGTGAACCGTATTTTGTGCCGGATACGCAGAGCCTGGATGTGCTCCTGCGGAATATGCAGAAAAAGAAGGTACATATTGCGATTGTTGCGGATGAATACGGACAGACGGCGGGTATCGTGACGATGGAGGACATCCTGGAGGAAATCGTGGGCGACATTCAGGATGAGTACGATGATGAAGAGGAAATGATACAGGAGAGCGGCGAGGACAGCTTTCTTGTGAGCGGAGAGATTGAGCTGACAGAGTTGATGGATGAGACCGGAATCGTAATCCGGAAGGAGGATGAGGAAAACTTTGACACGCTCAACGGCTTATTAATCTCTATTCTGGCGCACATTCCGCAGGAGGGCGAAAAGGTGGAGGTGGATTACGAGGGCTTCCATTTTAGCGCTGTGGAGATTCATGACAAGATGATATCAAAGGTCAGGGTGGTAAAGCTGCCGGGGACGGATAAAGAGAAAGACGGGGAATGAAAGGAAAGCAAAGCGTAAAAAAAGTTCCTGCTGAATAAAAAAACCTTAGCAAGGCAGCTAAGGTTTTTTACAATAAAAGGAGGAGAGTATGAAAAAATTGTTTTATTATTATCAGTATATTCTATTGATATGAGCGGATTATGAAGAAAATAAGAACAATTTATGAACAATTACTTTGACAAAAAGGGACAATGAGCCGGAAAGGGACAAAATGCGTATCACAATAGCCTGTGTGGGAAAAGTGAAGGAAAAATATTTTGCTGATGCGATAGCAGAGTATGTTAAAAGGCTTAGCAGATACTGCAAGCTGGAGATACAGGAGGTGGCGGATGAAAAGACGCCGGATGGGGCAGGCGCTGCTCTGGAAGAGCAGATTAAACAAAGGGAAGCTGAGCGGCTGCTCAAGTGTATTCGTGAGGATGCTTATGTCATTGTGCTGGCAATTGAGGGAGAGCAGATGTCCTCCACGGAGCTTGCGCAGAAGATGGATACCCTTGCCGTGCGGGGAGTCTCACATATCGTGTTTGTTATCGGCGGTTCTCTGGGGTTAAGTCCTGCGGTATATGCGAGGGCGGACGAGCTTTTGAGTTTTTCGAAAA
>CAMALD010000230.1 GCA_945836355.1 uncultured Lachnospiraceae bacterium
ACACGCAGCGGAATGCCGCTCATAATCATGCGGTGTGTCAGGTTCAGATTGATTTTACTGTAACGAAATATTCTGGGCATTGATGTAAAATAACCGGCCACTCCCCTCACTCTGACATTGGGAAGCTTTTCTGTTTGACTGTAAGTATAAAGATCTACCGGATAATGCCCGGATAGCTTCTCCATGACAACAAAGCGCTCTCTCTGGGTAACACTGGTCGCCATAAGATTTCTCATGGATTCCCGCGTCGTCAGCGTATATCTGGGATTCATCGGCGGGTACTTATCCTTCATCATTTCTTCAAAATCCTCGTTTACCAGTTCATCCAGGAGGCTGCTGAAATTTATCCGCACCTGTGCATTGATAAGCCCCTCTAAATAGCCTTCAATATAATCGGAATACTTGATGGATTCAAAAGCATGCCGGTTTGTGTATAAATTTCCGATAAACGAAATATCACAGCCATATTGTTCTTCCTCTTCTTTCGAATACGGAATCGCATCCAGACGGGGAGTATTCACCCCCAGCGGCATATACCAGAAATGGTCGATTCCCTTTGCTTTCATCCTTTTTACCATATTGCTGTCAAAGGAAAAAATGAAATTCGTGTCATAGTATACGCTGGTATGATAAAGCCCCATGTCCTCGCCGTCATATATCCACGCTATGTAAGGAATCCCGGCATCATGACAGCATTTTGCCACCGGTGGGAAATAGTTAAAGGACATGCACACATCATAGCCTTTTTTTAGACGCTGTGCCAATTTTTCCTCGAGGAAAGCGTCACCGCACTGTTCCCGCACCACATACCCGATTCTTTCAGCCTGTATTCCCATGCGGTTCAAGGCATCTCTCAAATCCTTCTGACAATATCCGTTCCATTCATACACCAATACTTTCATATCCGCTAATTCCTTTCGCGTGAATCATACCATATCTGCAAGAGCTGCTATCTCCGTCCCCGCTATCCGCGCTCCTCCCTCGGTTGCATCCACAAAGCGTACTCCCCTCGCTCCTTCAATCTGCCGCTCCATATATCTGCGGTACATGTCCAGATTTTTTGCTGTTGGCACCGGATTGCCATGGATATCCTCTACCATCCGGCAGTCGCCGGTGATATGCTCCGCTACCGATGCAGTGCCGCTGACATGATCCTTACCACCGGTATATGCCATATCCATGCCCACAAAAACAATCTCTGCAGCACCCAGCACCAATGCTGCCGACAAAGCCGCCGTCATAACCGAGCCGCCCGTCTGTATGAGCCGATAGCCTTTCTTTGCCGCATATTCCTCCGCTGGTGCAAAGCCTTCCTGACAAAGCAGATAATGCTTTGCATGATAATCCGTAAAATAGCGGTAATATGCCGTCGAAAGCCCTAATACAGGGATTCCGGCATCCAAAATGCCTTCAACCTGTGCAAACACACCTTTCTTTGCGTCCGTTGCCACCACATAATCCGGACGTATGCCACACTGCAGCAATTTCTTTAATACGGTTCCCGCTGCAACCACAATTCCGTTTTTCTTTGCCCTGTTAAGCAGACTAATATTATTGTCAAGCGAAGGACCGGCTCCTACCAGATACACCCTTTTTCCCGTGAAATCTTCTTTCAGTTCATCTGCCGGTGCATCATAATTCTCAATATTTTTTTTGAAATTGCCAATCAACTGCGGATACTGCCCCCGCTCCGATGACTTCCGGATAAAGGTATCCTCAAGTCGCTCCTTGAGCACGGTATCCCTGACCATGCGAATGGACGGGTAAAAGAAACAGACCTCCGCGGTCGGATTTTCCCTTACTGCCTCCGCAAAACGTATCCCCTGTACATCTGCACAGACAGATACCCTATCCCCAGGGAAGCTTCTGCTCACTCCGTATTTATCTGCCAATTCAACTATTGTTTCATCGCTTTCAAAGACCTGTACCGTAATATATTCGCTCTTCTGCAAAAGCGCCTCGACCACATAGCCAAGTCCCATTCCGAACACAAGGTATTCTTCGGCATCCGGTTTATACCATTCTTCAGCAAGCGCTCTTGCCTCGGTAATGGCGTTTCGGTTGCTGTGAAGATAAAATCCCTCCGGCTCTACGCGCACTGTCGGTAAACCGCAGGATGTATACTCTAAAACATAGTTTTCCTGCCCCTTTTCGGCATTCACGCCTGTTCGGGAACCTCCGGAAAATTCCTGTGCCGGCAGTTCTCTTGCCACAATTGTTTCCTGCATCGCATATGCCCACGGGAGCAGCACCTGCTCTATCACATCTGCCAGCAGCACATACTCTTTCTTCTCCAGATTATCCAGCACGGTATTGAGGATAAATAGAACATTTTCTTCGCTGACATCGCAAGCCGTATCGTCAAAATACTTCGCACACGCATTAAGCTCACCTAATACCATCTCCAGATCCGGCAGTGCCTTCATCAATTCCGCATATGCTTCGTAATAACGTTGCCGGTGCAGATTCTGCACAATGCTTTCGAGGTTTCCGAGCAAGCTCTTCCATTTTTCATATATCAGATTGATTTGTTCTGTCATAGGTTACTCCCATCTATTCCGCAAACATCACCTTTATGCGCCGCTCCAACGTATGCTCCCGGCATAGCCGCTCCCGACCTGCTCTGGCAATCTGTATACATTCCTTCTCATGACTTGCATAATATGATGCTTTATCAACCATTTCCTCCGGGCTTGCAAATAATACAATCTCCTTATCCGGTTCAAAGCATTCCGGTATCTCTTCCTGATAATTCGATAGCACCATTCCCTCCGATGCCGCGATATCAAAAATACGCAGCGGAATTCCCGTAAGAATACTGCGCACCGTGAGATTCAGATTAACCCGGCTTGTATGAAATACACACGGAGCCTCGGTATCACTGTCCACCGTCCCCTCATAATGCAGCCGAGGGTTGCCTTTCAGGCTGTCCGGCAAAGAATCGGAATACAAAGCTACATCCGCCACTTCAGTCAGCAAATTCATTGCCTCCTCTCTTTCCAAAGCCGTCACCTTTTGATTCATAAACAGATTTGAAAAAACAAAGCCGGGCGTATAGAAGAAAGTATCCGGACACTCCATCTTGACATATTTGCAGATTTCTTCTATCCCGTTTCGATTGATACATTCCTCAAGGAAATTGTATCCCCAGACCTTTCTTTGCGCCTCCATCAAGCCCTCAAGATAGCCTTTCAAATGCTCCGGCAAAAACCGAATCTGATCGTAGTAATTCTTTTTATCGTATATTCTCCCGACAAAAGTAAGCTCCTTCGTCGTCAGTTTTTTCCCGTTTATCGGCAAACTCGTC
>CAMALD010000231.1 GCA_945836355.1 uncultured Lachnospiraceae bacterium
GTATCAATGATTCCGAAAAGTTTTCGTTTACTTTTCAAATGCCTAATATCGGCAGCGTCACCGCATCCGTGAACTCTGCTCAATATACCGGCAACTATTCCTCCGATTTAAGTGACAGAACCGGAGAAAATATCTGGTGGAAGGAAACAACCTTGAGCAGCGGAAGAAAAACAAAATCCGCCCTGAGCTACACAATCGACGGAAATATGGATGGCATACTATCATCCATCACTAATTCATCCGGGCATTCCCTCTGGGATAACAATGCCTCCGGCGGTTCCATCCGAATCAGTTTCAATTTGAATGCCGCCAATCCGTTTACCTGTGCCAATGGGACAAAATCATCCTCCGTCGGCTCACTGACCCTTGTTATTCCCGTAAATAAATCAAAGGCATCCGACAAAGCAGGATTGGTGGATTACATAACCGATGCGATAGCAAATCTGTCATCCGTCGATATTTCCGACAATGATGCAGCAAATAGAGGATATGCCCACATCTACCGCTCATCAGACATAAAAAGCACTGTTAAAGCAACCTACAGCTATGATAATATAAAAACAGAATATCTCTACCGAAGTGAAAACCAGAGAGATATTCTGATACAGGCAGGCGCAAACTCAAATCAGACAATTCATCTGCGCTATAACAATATGAATATTCAACTGCTTGGTCTCAAAGACACAAACGCTCTTACCGCAGAGGACGCAGAAAATGCAATCAATGAAGTTCACAGTGCGATGACACTTGTCAATGCACAAAGAAGCGAGTTCGGTGCTTACCAGAATCGCCTGGAACACGCTATGATGGCAGATAACATTACAGCAGAAGACATTGAAGCTGCCGAAGCCCGTATCCGCGATTCCGACATTGCAGACGAAATGGTCACCTACTCAAAGCAAAGCATTTTAGAGCAGGCCGGCCACTCGATTCTGGCACAAATGAACCAGTCGGCGCAGAACATTCTGTCATTATTGCAATGATTTCTCATTCATGCTCCGCGCCATAGCCTCACGCCTCTTCCGATGCAATGTTTGCCACATGGGTTGCTTTCACTCCATCGACACAGGCCTGCAGCAATATCGCATAGGTATCATCCACAATTTCACACTCCTGCAGTGCGTGTCCCTGCTCCAGAGCCGTCTCCCTGATAACGGTAAGCTTGTCCGCATCCCGCCTGACCGGTATCACACGTTCAAAAAGACCGTCATAATACCGTTTCACAAATTTCTCTTTTGCGCGCAGCTCCGCCTCGCCCTGACAGGTCGTGAGCACATACAGGGCAGCACCCTCCGCTTTTCTTTTCTGTGCGTACCGCTTCACCATCGGCACAGGCCTGCAGTATTGATAGGTATCCTCACCATATTCCTCACAGTACCGGAGCCATCTCTCATCCGACATACCGACCTGCAGCTTTCCGTCCACCGGATACTGCGGCGCACTCAGCGTTCCGTCTACATCAAAAAACACCAGCTTCATTTCAATCTCCCCGCCAGATACCGGATGGTATCCGCCTTAAACGGATTCATCAGCCCGGCCTCCTTCGCCAGACTCTTGAAATCCATGGTTCCGCTCTTTTTGCAAAAGGTCAGATAGCTCTGCCATGCTCTTTCCGGTGCTTCCTCCATCAGACATTTATACTGCAAGGCACATACCTGCGCCAGAGCATAATCGATGGCATAAAACGGCCATTGATAGATATGCTGGATTCTCTGCCAGCCGCAGCCGCTCAACAGATTGACATCTCCCGCATAATCCTTTGCCGGCATATATTCGCCATCCAGCCGCAGCCAAAGCTCATTCCGCTCCTTAGCAGTCATATCGGGATTGCGGTAAACAAGCTCCTGAAATTCATCCTGCTCGCACTCATATGAGATTAACTGCAGGGCTTTTTCCAAATGCAGAGTCCGGTAATCCTCCGCTCTCGAACCGAAAAACAGCTCCATATACGGTGAAAGGAAAAACTCCATCGCCATTGCATGCGTCTCCGCCACCTCCGAATTCAGCCAGCTTTGCTCTCTGACCGGCTCATTCCGCTTGAGATAATACTGGAAAGCATGTCCTCCCTCGTGTGTCATAATGTAAGCATTTTCGCTTGTCCCGTCGAAATTGGCAAAGATGAAAGGCATACGATAGCTCTCCAGGCTCATCATATAGCCACCGCCGCGCTTTCCGTCCCGTATCTCCACGTCATATAGTTCATTTTCCATGACAAAATCAATAAACTGTGCCGTCTCAGGTGAAAGCCGGTGATACATTTCCCTCGTTGCCGCAAGGCAAAATGCCGTATCACCGTCCGGCACCGGATTTCCCTGAGGAAAGGCTATGCCGCCGTCATATACATACAAGTGGTCCAGACCCAGACGCTTTTTCCTGTTTTCCTCCGCTTTTACCAGCAGCGGAACGATTTCCTTTTTCACGGCATCGCGGAATTCCCTCACCTCATCCGGCGTGTAGCCAATGCGGTTCATTCTGCAGTAGCTCAACTCCACAAAGCTCGGAAATCCCAGCTTCTTCGCCTGCGCGGCGCGGTTATGTACCAGCTTTTCGTAGACCTCCTCCAGACGGCTGCGCTGCTGCTCCCACGACCCGGAACAGGCTGCATATGCTTTTTTTCTGATTTCCCGGTCACCGGACTGGGTGTACGGCGTCATCAGCGAACGCTTGATTTCCCTGCCCTGCCACTGTACCACCGCCGTAGAGGTCAGCTGATTATGTACTCCGGTCAGCCTGTTTTCCTCCTGTGCCAGCTCTATGACAGATTCATTGAATCCGCGGACGGCATTTTCCATCATCGCCATCACCTGCGGTCCCAGCACCGCTTCTGCTGCCTTCCTCCGGGAAGGCTCCAGCAGCAGCTCCTGAAACCGGTTGTCCAGCTCTGTCAGCAGCGGACCGGTTTCATCGTAGTAAGCCTGCTCCGACGCATAAAAGCTGTCGTTGACATCCATATCATGCCTCACATAACACAGCGAGATATCGGTCATTTCATCATCCAATGCATTCTTCTTCTGCAGAACGCGTTTAATCGCATCCGCGTCCGATGCCCTTTGACATTCCTCTATCAGTTCCAGATAGTTTTGTTTCAGTTTTTCGTAATCAGCCCTTTGATAGGGCATTTCCCCAAAAGTCATTTCTTACCTCCTCAGCTACTGGAATTTATAAAACAGCTCTGCAAAAATCAAGGACAGGACAAGGCTTGCGCCCCCTACGATCAGGAGGATTTTCCTCATCGAACTTTTTCCGTTTTGCTTCTGCTTCGCTTTTTTCTCGCGGCAGTAGTCCTAAAAATT
>CAMALD010000232.1 GCA_945836355.1 uncultured Lachnospiraceae bacterium
GTTTATGACAGAGAGTTCAACGAGATTGCAAGAGTTGGGCTGGCAACCAGTGAGTTTTTTGGGGTGAAGGAATATTTCCTGATGAATATCCTTGACAATGAGGTATATCTGCGTACACCCCAAAAAACATACCGCTGCTCCATGGAAAGCTTTCTTAGCGGTGAGCCGGAATTTGAAGAGCTGTTTTCCTTTGAAGTAGACTATTGGAGCTATGAGAAGGTAACAGGGTCAAGAGAATAAGCCCTTCTTCTCGTATGGTTCGCTGTTGATGGAGACGAGGTCATAACCGGTATCCCGGATGGTGGTCCGGATGGTTTCCTCATCAAGAGGCTCCTTACTGATGATGACGGTTTCGTTGTCCTTGTGTGAAGAAGTGACTTTCTTGACGGCAAATGCCTGACGGATTGCATCGTTTACATGGGATTCACACATTCCACACATCATGCCGTTGATTTTTAAAGTTGTCTTTGTCATAGTTGTTCTTCCTTTCTTTTTGTGATGGAAACTGAGCCAGCTGCATCCGAATCATACAGCTTGCAAAGATTCAGGCGCAGGGCATTGGTCACCACGCAGAAGCTTGACAGGCTCATGGCTGCAGCGGCAAACATCGGGTTTAGGGTTAGTCCGAGAGGGACGAGCACACCTGCGGCTAACGGAATGCCAACGGTGTTATAAAAGAATGCCCAAAACAGGTTCTGATGGATGTTGCGCAGTGTCAAGCGGCTTAAGCGGATGGCAGCGGGAACATCGGCAAGCGAGCTCTTCATCAAAACGACATCGGCGGCGTCAATTGCCACATCAGTGCCTGCGCCGATAGCGATACCGATGTCGGCACGGGTCAGGGCGGGAGCATCATTGATGCCGTCCCCGACCATGGCGGTTTTGCCCTGCTGCTGCAGGCTGCGGATGACTGCTTCCTTGCCGTCCGGCAATACATCCGCAATCACATCATCCACACCGGCTTGTGCGCCGATGGCGCGGGCTGTGCGTTCATTGTCGCCGGTCAGCATGACGACACGGATGCCCATGCGCTGCAATTCTTTGATGGCGCGCGGGCTGTCCGGTTTGATGGTGTCTGCCACGGCGATAAGTCCGATATAGGTATTGTCCCTGACAAACAGCAGAGGTGTTTTGCCCTCGCCTGCCAGAGCCCCGGCTTGGTCCGAAACATTATCCGGCAGAGCAATGTGATTGGCGATGAAACGAAGGCTGCCGCCGGTGAGTGCGGTACCGTCCTGCGATGCGGCAAGTCCGTTTCCGGGCAGTGCCTGAAATTCAGTTATCTCCATAGGGGAGATGGAATGCTCTGCGGCGTAGGACATAATTGCCTTCGCAAGCGGATGTTCACTTTTCGCTTCCAGGGAGGCTGCTGCGTGAAGCAGCTCGTCCGGTGTGATACCGTCTGCAGGGATTACATCCGTGACCATCGGCTTGCCGGTAGTGATGGTGCCGGTTTTATCGATAGCAATCGTTTTTATCTTTCCGGTTTCTTCCAGAGACACTGCGGTTTTAAATAGAATACCGTGTCCGGCACCCAGTCCGCTGCCTACCATGATTGCCACCGGGGTGGCGAGACCCAAAGCGCACGGGCAGCTGATTACCAGCACCGAAATGCCGCGGGCAAGCGCATAGGCAAACGTCTGACCGAGCAGCAGCCAAAGGACGGTGGTCAGCACGGCGATGGTGATAACGACCGGCACGAACACGCCGGAGACCGTATCGGCAGTCTTGGCAATCGGTGCTTTGGTGGCAGCAGCGTCACTAACCATTCGGATAATCTGGGAAAGAGTGGTATCCTCGCCGACTCTTAGCGCTTCACAGCGGATAAATCCCGACTGGTTGATCGTGGCGGCGGAAACCCGGCTGCCGATACCCTTATCTACCGGCAGGCTTTCACCGGTGAGTGCGGCTTCATTCACGGTACTGCTACCCTCGATGACCACTCCGTCGACAGGAATGCTCTCGCCCGGGCGCACGACAAAGATATCCCCTTTTTTAACTCCGGCAACCGGCACGGTGGTTTCCATGCCGTCCCGCAAAACAGTGGCGGTCTGCGGTGCCAGCTTCATCAGGCTCTTTAGTGCGTCTGTCGTTTTTCCCTTTGAGCGCGCCTCCAGCATTTTTCCTAAAGTAATCAGGGTAAGAATCATGGCGGCAGATTCAAAGTAGAACTCATTCATATATACCATGACCTGTTCGGTATCACCGTGCAGGGATGCATCGGTCATTGCGAATAAGGCGTACACGCTCCATATAAAAGAAGCGGATGAGCCCAGAGCAACCAGGGTATCCATGTTTGGAGCACGGTGCCGGAGACTTTTAAAGCCGCTGATAAAGAAATGCTGGTTGATTACCATTATGATGGAACAGAGCAGTAACTGCAGCAGCCCCATCGCAATGTGATTGCCCTCAAACCATGCAGGCAGCGGCCAGCCCCACATCATATGCCCCATGGAAAAATACATCAGAATCAAAAGAAATATTGCTGATGTAATCAGGCGCTTCATAATAAGCGGGGTATCGTGGTCATCAGAAATATCTGCTGCATTATCGGAGGAAGCTGCATCGGAGGCGGTGCGGCTTTTCTTTAATGCTGCCTTGTATCCTGCCTGTCTGACTGCTGAAATAATCGTATCCGGTGAAGCTGATCCTTCCACGCTCATGGAGTTGGTCAGCAGGCTGACCGAACACGAGCTGACTCCCGGTACTTTGGAAACCGCCTTTTCCACACGGGCACTGCAGGCGGCACAGTGCATGCCGGTTACTTGATATTGTTCCATTGAAATCTCCTTTCCGGCGATTGGTAAATCGTCATTTCATTAATTTTTGTAAGGTGTTGACCAGTTCATCAACCACCTCGTCCTTACCCTCGCGAATATCGCGGGTAACGCAGTGATGGATATGGCTGGCAAGCAAATCCCTGTTAAAAGCATTCATGGCGGCATTAACCGCGGCGGACTGTATCAGAATATCGTTGCAGTACGCATTGTTCTCAAGCATCGCCTGAATGCCGCGCACCTGCCCCTCAATACGTTTCAGGCGGTTTTGTAATTTCTTCTTCTCCGCCTCCGGGCGGTCGGTTGTCCTGCCGCAGTGCGGACAGGAAGCAGAACTATCCTGTTTCACGGAATCGTTTTTCGCGAAATTCTCCGAATCTTCTTTCATAGAAACCTCCTTGAAGCGGTATGCATTAGTATAACCGGTCAGCGTTGGTATTATAATCGCATTGCCGAAATACCCCGGCAGGGTATACAACGAGTATATAATATACCATCCCGGGGTA
>CAMALD010000233.1 GCA_945836355.1 uncultured Lachnospiraceae bacterium
CTTATGCGCTATTTTATTTGTCCTTGATTTCGCTGTGAAGCTGCTGGAGCGACTTGACGTCGGAATCACCGTGCTTTTGCACATAGAGAATGCCCTTGGCTGTGGCTCTTGCTGCGGCGATGGTGGTCATGTACGGCACACGCTCCTTGATGGCAGCCTTGCGCAGATAGCTGTCATCATGAACACTTTCCTTGCCGATCGGCGTATTGACAATAAGGTCGATATCGCCGTTGGTGATGAGGTCGAGGATGTTCGGACGGCCCTCATAGAGCTTGTTGACACGTTCAGCCTCAATGCCGGAGCCGGTGATAAGGTCGTAGGTGGTGCCGGTGGCAAGTATCTTAAAGCCCGCCTCCTTGAACAGCTGTGCGATTTCAACTATTTCAGGCTTGTCCTTGCGGCTGACGGAAATCAGCACGGTACCGCCAAGAGGAAGCTTTGTCTGGGTGGCCTCCTGAGCCTTAAAGAATGCCTCGCCGTAGTAGGTGGACAGACCGAGCACCTCGCCGGTGGAACGCATTTCCGGTCCGAGAATCGGGTCGACCTCCGGGAACATATTGAATGGGAACACAGCCTCCTTTACTCCGTAGTACGGAATATCCTGCTCCTTAAGTGCCGGAACCGGTGAAGGACGTCCGGTCAGCTCGGAGGTGATGATATCGGTTGCAATCGGTACCATACGGATGTTGCAGACCTTGGATACCAGCGGAACCGTGCGGGATGCACGAGGATTTGCCTCAAGCACATATACCTTGCCGTTTTCGATGGCATACTGCATGTTCATCAGTCCCTTGACGTGCATCTCCTCAGCAATCTTCTTGGTGTACTCCTTGATGGTAGCCACGTTCTCAGGGGTGATGTGTACCGACGGAATGATGCATGCGGAGTCGCCGGAGTGGACGCCTGCGAGCTCGATGTGCTCCATGACAGCCGGCACAAACGCGTGGGTGCCGTCACTGATGGCATCTGCCTCACATTCCAGTGCATGGTTCAGGAAGCGGTCAATCAGAATCGGGCGGTCCGGTGTCACGCCGACAGCGGCATTCATGTAATTAACCATGCTCTCATCATCGTATACGACCTCCATGCCGCGGCCGCCAAGCACGTAGGATGGGCGCACCATAACCGGATAGCCAATTTTTGCTGCAATCGCAAGCGCTTCGTCCACAGTGGTAGCCATACCGGATTCCGGCATCGGAATACCGAGCTTATCCATCATGGCGCGGAACAGGTCGCGGTCCTCTGCGAGGTCGATGACTGCAGGCGGTGTGCCGAGAATCTTTACGCCGTTTTTCTCGAGATCGGAAGCGAGGTTGAGCGGTGTCTGACCGCCAAACTGCGCGATGACGCCCACCGGCTGCTCCTTCTTGTAGATGCTTAATACATCCTCCAGAGTCAGCGGCTCAAAGTAGAGCTTGTCGGAGGTGTCGTAGTCGGTGGAAACCGTCTCCGGATTGCAGTTGACGATGATGGTCTCAAAGCCGAGCTTCTTGAGGGCGAGGGATGCGTGGACGCAGCAGTAGTCGAACTCGATGCCCTGACCGATACGGTTCGGACCGCCGCCGAGAATCATAATCTTTGGCTTGGAGGTATTGACCGTGCTCTTGTCCGGAGCATTGTAGGTGGAGTAGTAGTAGGCGCTGTCCTTGGTACCGCTGACATGTACGCCCTCCCAGGCCTCCTCGACGCCGAGTGCAATGCGGCGGTTGCGGATATCGTCCTCGGATACCTCTAAAATCTTGCTCAGATACTTATCGGAGAAACCGTTCTTCTTCGCGGAGATAAGCGCCTCGTCGGACGGAAGGGAGCCCTTATACTTGGCTAAAGCCTCCTCCTCCTCGACCAGCTCCTGCATCTGCTTTACGAAGTAGTGCTTTACCTTTGTGATATCGAAAATCTCATCGACGGTAGCGCCCTTGCGGAGTGCCTCGTACATGATGAAATGGCGGTCGCTGGACGGATGTGCAAGCATGCGGAGCAGCTCATCCTTGGACTTGGTATTGTAGTCCTTCGCATAGCCGAGACCGTAACGGCCGGTCTCAAGGCTGCGGATTGCCTTCTGGAACGCCTCCTTGTAGGTTTTGCCGATGCTCATGACCTCGCCGACGGCGCGCATCTGTGTGCCGAGCTTGTCCTCAACGCCCTTGAATTTTTCAAATGCCCAGCGGGCAAATTTGATAACGACATAGTCGCCGTCCGGCACATACTTATCCAGCGTGCCGTACTTGCCGCATTCGATGTCCTTTAAGGTCAGACCTGCCGCAAGCATAGCCGAAACCAGAGCAATCGGGAAACCGGTAGCCTTGGAGGCAAGTGCGGAGGAGCGGGAGGTACGAGGGTTAATCTCGATAACTACGACACGGTCGGATACCGGGTCGTGTGCAAACTGTACATTGGTACCGCCGATGACCTTGACGGAGTCGACGATGCGGTAAGCCTGCTCCTGCAGTCTTTCCTGCAGCTCCTTGGAGATGGTGAGCATCGGAGCGGAACAGAAGGAGTCGCCGGTGTGGGTGCCGAGCGGGTCGATGTTCTCGATGAAGCAGACCGTAATCATGTTGCCCTCCGCATCGCGGACAATCTCAAGCTCCAGCTCTTCCCAGCCGAGAATGGATTCCTCGACCAGCACCTGTCCTACAAGGCTGGCGGCAAGACCGCGGGCACACACCGTTTTCAGCTCTTCTTTATTGTATACCAGACCGCCGCCGGCACCGCCCATAGTATATGCCGGGCGCAGAACAACCGGATAGCCAAGACGGTCGGCGATGGCAAGTGCCTCATCTACAGAGTAGGAAACCTCGCTGCGCGCCATCTCGATGCCGATGGCATCCATCGATTTTTTGAACTCAATACGGTCCTCACCCCGCTCGATGGCATCCACCTGAACGCCGATAACCTGTACGTTATATTTGTCAAGAACGCCTTCCTTGGCAAGCTCTGCGCAAAGATTCAGACCGGACTGTCCTCCGAGGTTCGGCAGCAATGCATCCGGGCGCTCCTTCGCGATAATCTGCTCCAGACGCTTTACGTTCAATGGCTCGATGTACGTTACATCTGCAATTTCCGGGTCGGTCATGATGGTTGCCGGATTGGAATTGACCAGGACAATCTGATATCCGAGCTTTCTGAGCGCCTTACACGCCTGGGTGCCGGAGTAGTCGAATTCACATGCCTGTCCAATGATAATCGGACCGGAACCGATAATCAGAACTTTGTTAATGTCTTCACGTTTTGGCATAAGTCTTCTCCTTTGACTATTCATACTCATTTTATATCACCGTA
>CAMALD010000234.1 GCA_945836355.1 uncultured Lachnospiraceae bacterium
ATTCGAAATATTATAGCCTATCCGCTGTTTATTGTCAACTACCGAAATTCCTTGAATTTCTGCAGCTTTCCGATTTACGGTACCGTCACATAAAGCGCACGGCTCGCATTGCCATTGCGGTCGATTGCATACAGCAGATAGGTCTGCCCGGATGCTGCCAATTCTTGCAGCTCAATCGCAAATGTACCGTCCTCATGAATGATAATCTCCGTTTCTACTATGGTGTGGGAAGCTTTATAAATGCTTGACTTTTTATAGTTATCTGTCTCACCGTAGTTCACGTAAATCTTGCTTCCCAGGCGCAGCGCCAGCGTTGTGTACGGATCGGTCTTGCCGGTGACCACCGCCTCACAGTCCCTTAATTCATCTGCAGAAGGCATATTGGCTCCGGTCTTTTTGACCGTAGTCTCCAGCGGATAGCTGATCAGGCTACCCTTTGTCGCCCAGATCGTGTAGAGATCATAGGAACGCGGCAGCGGTACGGTTATCTCAAAATTGCCGTCCGCGTCTGTTTTTCCGCGCACAATGACCCCGTTTGGAAGTGCAACATGAATCGTTGTACCCGGAAGTGCCGTTCCCCTGACCAAATCAATCCGGTTGGTGAGCATGGATACAACCGGCATCTCCAGCGCTTTTTTATTATAGTTGGTTATTTGAATATGCGTTATGACTTTCTTACCGTTGGAATCCTCCACCCGGATACTGTACTGGCCATTCTTTTTCACTGTAAAGCAATGATCGTTTACCACAATCCCATTGGTATCCCACCGCTTATTTGACACTGAGCGCACATTGCCTGTAAGATAACGAATCTCCACAATCTGCGCATCCGGTGCCGTCTGCGCAAACACTCTGATTGGAATGGCTCTGCTTGTCAGCTCAGTAATCTCTGCCGCTGCCACCGCATTCGGGGTCTGGGTCTTTGGCGTCGTGTTGCCAAGATAATAATAATACAGGCTGCCGTTCTTAACCTTCTTCTGGTACCAATCCTGCGCCATCACGTATTCATGGTGTGTCTTCGGCACTGCAACGATGAACTGATAGCCCTCCGGCACAATAAACCGCCAGTTATTGTCCGCCTTCGTCGAAAGAGGTCCAAACTCAGACCAGGCTTTAATATAGTCCATCAAGACATCATGGCTGTTGATGTAAAGCCACTTGGTAAAGATGGAATCCTCGTCCGTCGGCATAAATTTATACCGTTTTTCCACAGAATCCATCGTAATCAGCACCGTCATATCCGGAGTAAGCGGTGCACCGTTGTAGGTAAGATTCGTTATGCGGTGCGTATAGTTAATGAGTTTTCCGTTCGCGTTATAACGCGGCGCTACCGAAAGATCAATCTCATAGGAGATGCCGTCAAAAATATAGAATTCACTCCAATCCTTGACATTTTCAGGTCGTATTAAGGAGGATACCTCCGGATGCTCTGCCGCATAAGCAGCCAGCAGCTCCGGCAGCTCAGTGCCCACCGTTCCGTATATGCTGGCATTAAACTCCAGCCACTCCCACAGATTCTCCCCGCTCAGTTTATAGATATGTACATAGCCGCTTGCGCGCTCACTGCTGGATTCCCCGATGATCGAAGCAACGTCCGCCTCCGTCAGGGAACCGGATAATTCGATTGTCTGCTCCTTGCTGTCAAGGCGATTGACGGATACAGCCACCAGCGGATAATCCGCATACTCCGGTGTATATTTTGCAACATACCATGCAGCATAGCGCATCTTGGCATTATTCATCAGCTGATACAGGCTGGAATCCTGTACCACACAATCCGCATTAGTATATACCAGTCCGTCCGCAATGCGATATTCCGTCGGGTCGAGATCAGCGAGTATTGCGTCCTGATACGGGGCAAACAAATCAACAATCTCCTGATTTTCCTTCACCGAAGCAGTCACCTTAACATTTTTTGCCGTACCTGATATTACGGAAATCTTCTTATCCTCATCCACTGCCAGCTTGAGACTAATCACGCCCAGTGCCTGCGCGTGGCTGCCTGTCTGCACTACCGGGGTACCGTAAATCGTGCCCTTTGTCTCATCCACGTTGCTGATTCCTGCAAATGTCGCATTATTGCTCGGAAAGATTTCATGCGAATGAGAACATACCACCGCGTCCACCGTTTCTAACCTGGCAATGCGCGCTCCGGCCTGAATGCTGGTATTTGCTCCGTTAAGCAGTCCCACACCGCCATGTATAAAAGCTACTATCACATCCGCGCCTCTATCCTTGAGCTGCTGCGCCTCTGCTTTTACTGTCGTATAGACATCCAGTCCGTCCAAAAAACCGCTGTAACGATACCTGCGGGCTGCAAAGCCGGAATAGGTTGCGCCGATGACACCAATCTTAACCGACACGGTGCGTCCCTCGGATGTCTTCATTTTGCGCGTATAGATGGCGGAGAGGCGGAACGGATATTCTCCGCTCTCCGTAAATACCGCGTTGCTGACAAACGTTTTGGGCATAAGCCCTGCGCGGTCAATCTGGTCATATATGTACTCCCACGGATAGTCAAAATCGTGGTTGCCCAAGGTGATACAATCGTATCCCATCAGCGTCAAAGCCTGAAATATCGGCTGTACCTTGTCCGGAAACTTCTCATATATATAATTGGAAGAATAGCTGTATAAGAAATCACCTGCATCTATCAGGAGCGTATTATTTTTTCCGACTGCCTTCCGCTGTTTGGCAACAAGGGTGGCAATTTTAGACAAACCTGCCTTCGGATCTTCCTTTCCGGTCTCATAATTCATTGCCGTAACCTGACCATGCAGATCGCTGGTCGCCAGAATCCGAAAATCAATAGTCTCCTGTTTGGCTTTTTCCGTAGCTTGCTCCGATGCAGCTTCCTCCGCATGAAGCCTGATATCCGAACCAGGCAGGCATCCTGCAAACAGCAGGACAAGTCCGGCAAAAAGAATTCCTTTCATTTTGTGCATTACTTTTTTCTCTTTCATAAATCAACTTCCTTTTCATTGCATAAAACTAATAAACCATATTTTACTCAGCCAGTATAACGAATGTTTGTGTCTCTTTTTTGTCAGGAGTATTACTTTTCGTTAACAACCGGTTACTTTTTTAATCAAAATTAAATCTTTCTTTAATGAAAAAAACACACTCTTCTGCTATACTGATTCCAGAGCCAAAAACAACACAACATGTAGCTGCCTGAATTTATAACGCAGCTTCAGAAACGGAGGATATTATGACAGTTTTGGAAAAAGTACAGGATCTTGTAAAGGCAGCCAGTGATAAGA
>CAMALD010000235.1 GCA_945836355.1 uncultured Lachnospiraceae bacterium
TTCATTTTAAGATATTGAACTCATTCGCAGGGAAATGTTTTAGTTAAAACTAATTGGAAGATTAAGAGATGGCTCTGTTTATTGGAGAGAATCATGACATTCCTTGTATATTGCCGTTGCATAAGGCTTTATCCGGATGAAACAATACGAATGCAGATTAATAATCTATATTGATATTCAGAGAGGGGCGAATTGACGGATACGCCCCTCTTTTCTGCAAATAATTTAGATAGCCGCAAAGCCCTTTTCGAGGTCGGCGAGGATATCATCGATGTTTTCCAGACCAACCGAAAGGCGGATCATGCCGCCGTCGATACCGGCTGCCACAAGCTGCTCATCGGTGAGCTGACGGTGGGTGGCGGATGCCGGGTGCAGTACGCAGGTGCGGATGTCGGCAACATGTACCACGTTGGATGCAAGCTCCAGATGATCCATGAACTTAACGGCATTGTCGCGTCCGCCCGCAATGGAGAAGGAGATTACACCGCTGCAGCCATCCGGAAGATACTTCTGGGCACGTGCATGGAATGCATTCGAGGCAAGTCCCGGATAGTTTACGGACTGCACCTTCGGATGCTTCTCCAAAAATTCAGCAGCCTGCAATGCGTTGACGCAATACTGCTTCATACGCACCGGAAGAGTCTCCAGACCGAGATTTAGCAGGAAAGCAGAGTTGGCAGCCGGGTAGCAGCCAAAATCACGCATGAGCTGCATTCTTGCCTTGATGATATATGCCATAGGACCGAATGCTTTGGTATAGGAAACGCCGTGATAGCTCTCATCCGGCTCTACAAAATCAGGAAAATTACCGTTGGTCCAGTCGAATTTGCCGGAGTCAACAATAACGCCACCGCCCTGAACCGCATGTCCATCCATATATTTTGTTGTGGAATGAACTACAATGTCGGCTCCGAACTCAAACGGACGGCAGAGAATCGGAGTGGCGAAGGTATTGTCAATGATGAGCGGGATACCGTGCTTGTGCGCAAGCTTTGCAAACTTCTCAATGTCAAATACGGTAAGCGCCGGATTCGCAAGAGTTTCACCGAAAACAGCCTTGGTATTCGGCTTGAAAGCCTTCTCAAGCTCTTCCTCGGATGCTTCGGCATCAACAAAGATGCACTCGATGCCTAACTTCTTAAGGGTGACCGCGAAGAGATTGATCGAGCCGCCGTAGATGGTAGCTGCAGCAATGAAGCTGTCCCCTGCACTGCAAAGATTCAATATGGAAAGAAGAGTGGCAGCCTGACCGCTGGTGGTGCACATTGCACCTACTCCGCCCTCGAGCGCCGCAATCTTTTTCTCGACAGCATCAACGGTAGGGTTGGCAAAGCGGGAGTACATGAACTCGGTCGGCATATCAAAAAGCTGTGCAATATGCTCTGTGGAATCAAAACAATAGGTAGTGCTCTGAACGATTGGCAGAACACGCGGCTCGCCGTTCTTTGGGGTGTAGCCTGCGTGAAGACACTGGGTTTCAATATTCATATAAATCTCCATTCCGGAACGTTTCTGAATTGCAGTAATCTGCTGTTTGCACAAAGCTGTGACGTTCCTGCACCGCTTTGCAGTATGTAAATCGAATGAAATTATTGTAACACATTGTGAAATGACGGTCAAGGGTGCTGTTGCAGCAAGCGAAGCGAGGGCAAACAAAGTTAGGAAAGAGAAGAAAATGACTGTTTTTGTGCAAAATGCATAATGAAACCGAGATAAATCGGTGAAATAATATACAAAATCACCTTTTTTGCGTTAACGCAATAAATTGCTTGCAATGCTAAAAAAACTGTAATATAATACAAAACAGCAATACAAAGGGGTACTGCTCTATTAAGTGCACCCTTTGGCTAATAAGCATTTGGTCATCCGATAGCCGGGGAATGCTGTGGATGAACCGAAAAGAAAAGGAGATAAGAAAATGGGATACGTTGATGAAGTCATCGAGAGAGTAATCACAAAGAACCCGGGTGAGCCGGAGTTCCACCAGGCAGTAAAAGAGGTTCTGGAGTCATTAAGACCGGTTGTTGAAGCTAATGAGGCTGTTTATCGCAAGGAAGCTCTTCTTGAGCGCATTACCGAGCCGGACAGACAGATTAAGTTCCGCGTGCCGTGGGTGGATGATAAGGGACAGGTTCAGGTAAATACCGGATACCGCGTACAGTTTAACAATGCAATCGGACCGTACAAGGGCGGTCTTCGTTTACATCCGTCTGTAAATATCGGTATCATTAAGTTCCTCGGTTTCGAGCAGATTTTCAAGAACTCCCTCACAAGCCTTCCGATCGGCGGTGGTAAGGGTGGCTCCGATTTCGACCCGAAGGGCAAGTCCGACAGAGAAATTATGGCATTCTGCCAGAGCTTCATGAACGAGCTTTATAAATATATCGGCGCTGATGAGGATGTACCGGCAGGTGACATCGGTACCGGCGCAAGAGAGATTGGTTACATGTTTGGACAGTACAAGAGAATCCGCGGCATCTACGAAGGCGTTCTTACCGGTAAGGGCCTTTCCTACGGCGGTTCCCTTGCAAGAACAGAAGCTACCGGTTATGGTCTTCTGTATCTGACACAGGAAATGTTAAAGTGCAATGGCATGGATATCGCCGGCAAGACCGTAGTAGTATCTGGTGCAGGTAATGTTGCAATTTACGCTATCCAGAAGGCACAGCAGCTTGGCGCTAAGCCGGTAACCTGTTCTGATTCCACCGGCTGGATTTACGATCCGGAAGGCATTGATGTTGCACTTCTCAAGGAGGTTAAGGAAGTTAAGCGTGCAAGACTTACCGAGTATGCTGCTGCAAGACCAAGTGCACAGTATCATGAGGGCAAGGGTGTATGGACGGTTAAGTGTGATATCGCACTTCCTTGCGCAACTCAGAATGAGTTGAATCTCGAGGACGCTAAGGCATTGGTTGCCAACGGCTGCAAGGCTGTAGCAGAGGGCGCAAACATGCCTACCACCTTAGAGGCTACCAAGTACCTTCAGGAGAACAAGGTTCTCTTCGCACCTGGTAAGGCTGCAAATGCCGGCGGTGTTGCTACCTCCGCACTTGAGATGTCCCAGAACAGCGAGAGACTTTCCTGGAGCTTCGAGGAAGTTGATTCCAAGCTTCAGGGCATCATGATCAACATTTTCCATAACCTTGACAATGCTGCCAAGAAGTATGGTCATGAGGGTGACTATGTTGTAGGTGCTAACATTGCAGGCTTTGAGAAGGTTGCCAATGCTATGTTAGCTCAGGGTGTTTGCTAATTA
>CAMALD010000236.1 GCA_945836355.1 uncultured Lachnospiraceae bacterium
ACTCTGCAATCGGGTCCAGCGCACTGGATGGTTCATCCATCGCGAGAATGTCCGCGTCGCGGTAAAAGGCTCTGGCAATCGCCACCTTCTGCCCCTCGCCGCCCGAAAGGTTCACGCCCTTCTCATCAAACTCCGTCGTAAGCTGTGTAGAAAGCCCCTCCGGAAGTGTCTTCAGCCTCTCCTCAAAACCACTGCCGCACAGTGCTTCCTCTACTCTGTCCTCTTCTTCCTTCGTAGGTCTGATGTCATCCAGCACCACATTCTCGAAGAGGGATGCACCATATAGCTTATAATCCTGGAACACAACACCAATTCGCTTATGATAAGCATCCATATCATATTCCTTAATATCCGTTCCGTGATAGGTGATACTGCCCTGCGTCGGGTCATACAACCGCATCAAAAGCTTGATGAGCGTCGTTTTTCCGGCACCGTTGTAGCCGACGATTGCCACGCGCTCGCCCGGACGGACCGTCATGCTGATGTCATGCAGAATTTCCTCCGAGTCCTTCGTATAGCGAAAGCTCACATGATTCACCTCGAGCGTTCCGACACCCTTTGGCACTTCGATGCCCTTTGCATGCAGCATTTCCGGCTGATATGCCAGGAAGGTGCGGATTTTATCGATGTACAGGCTGTTCTCGTTCGCCTTCGGTGCAATTTCCGCCAGGCCTCTCATACCGCTGCGCAGACTGCCGGTGCGGTTGAACAAAATGACCGCGGTACTGTAATCAATACGGTGAAATACGGCCGCTTGAAAAATCAGATAGGTAATGTAAAGACCGTCCAGAATGAAATCTCCGCTCAGATAATATCTTGAGAAGGACAACAGCACACGCTTTTTTGAAATGCTTTTCTGCTCACGGTAGATTTCTTCATTGGCCTTCTCAAAATCCTCCTGCAAAAGCTTTCCGACCTCCGGGTGCAGACGCAGCTCCTTCGCGTAATCATTCAGATAAAATACACGGCTCGCATAATTGCGCTTGCGCTCCCACGGATTCACCCGCATTCTCACCTCATAGTTGAGCTTATTCAACCGCTTTGACAGGAAAAAGCTAAGCACAAACGATGCCAGCACAAACAGCACTCCCGCACTGTCCGTAACCAGATAAAACACGCCCGTGGTCACCATGATGGTCAGGCTCTGCATCATCGAATTGAGCAGCGTAAGAAAGCGGTCGATGGAGGTCTCCGCCTCCGCTACCGCGAGCACAAATTCATTGTAATACTGCGGATTATCGTAGCAGGACAGATCCAGCTCCGCCGCCTTTTGGTACATCTGCTCCTTGAGTGCCTGATATAACCGCGGCTTTACGCGGTAGGTCATCGCGTGGATAAAATAACCGTCCGGAATAATCTGAATCATATTGATGAGCAGGATGATGCCGATAAACAGCGCCGCCTTATAAAACGGCTCTCTGTACTCCGCACAATGCAGTACATAGCGGATACCGAGACAGTGCTCCAGAAAAATCATTCCCTGATACCGGAACGCATCATACAAAAAATAAATCATATACCCCGGAGCCGTTTTAAAACACAGCTTCCACAAGAAGATATGGTTTTGTATCACTCGTTTCATATTCCACCCCCTACTCCGCAAAAATACCACGGCGTTCCGAAAAACTATCCGTCGCCAGATAATTGACCGCCTGCTTCTCGTACATGTCGGCATAGACACCCTTTTGTTCCATAAGCATACGGTGGGAGCCCTGCTCAATCACGGTGCCGTTCTCCAGCATAAATACCCAGTCCGCATTCTGCACTGATGACAGACGGTGCGAAATAAACAGCATCGTTTTGTCCTGTCCGTCCTGCAAAATACTCTCAAACAGGCGGTACTCCGCAATCGGGTCCAGCGCGCTCGACGGCTCATCAAAAATCTTCACCGGGCGTTTTTGCACAAAGGCTCTCGCCACCACAATCTTTTGATACTCACCGCCTGACAGAACCGCTCCGTCCTCCGCAAACTCCTTCGTCAGAATCGTGTGGATTCCGTTCGGCAGCGACATGACCTTGTCATACACTCCCGCAAGCTTCAGCGCATGAATGACATCCTTCTCGTCCTCTGCCGTTCCCTTGCGCATCAGCACATTCTCCATCACGGACATCGAAAATATCTGGAAATCCTGAAAGGCACCTGCAAACAGCGCCCGGTATTTCTGCAGATTATACTCCCGGATATCCCTTCCGTTTAAATAGATTTCACCCTGCGTCGGGTCGTAAAACCTCATCAAAAGCTTGATAATCGTGGACTTTCCGGCACCATTGTGTCCGACAAGCGCATATGTCCTGCCGCCGCGGAGCTCAAAGGAAAGATGGGAGATGACTTCTTTATCCTTATAGGAAAAGCTGACATCACGAAACTCTATACTATGTATGACATCGCCCGGGTCATCCCCGTCATAATCCTCCGGAAGTTTTGCCTCGTATTCCAGAAAATTTCTCAGGTTATCCACAAAAAGTCCATTTTTTACACTGGTCACAAGGTCTTCGGTAAACCCGATTAAAATCCATGTGGTAGATACCATCATGCTTGTCAGCACGGCAAGCTCTGCCAGCCCCATGGTCCCGCTTACCAGAGTCCGGTATGCACCGTAAATGAGCAGTCCCTCAAAAATGAAGGAGAATGTGAACATGACGCGCAGCCAGTGCAGAACCATTGCCTTTGGTGTATATTTCTTCGTCACGTCGACCAGCCCGTCAATCGCCTCGCGGTAATTTCTGCGCATCAATGCAAACGCATCCGTCAGGCGCACCTCCTTCGCATAATCCGCAAGATACATCACACGGTTCACATACGCAATCTTGCGATTGTGCGGCGCCATATCCTTATTCCGGTCAAAATCAATCTTGCTCAGGCTCCGGTTAAACCAGAAATTGCCGATAATCGGAAACAAAATGAATAGCACCGAAATCTTGTCCACATCGTACATCAGACCGAATGCAATCACTGCTGCCACCGCACCGAAAACCACACCGGAAAGATTGTTTACCGTCTCAATCAAACGGTCTGCCGCCTTCTCCGTCGCCAGCGTATACTTGTTATAAAATTCACTGTCCTCAAAGCAGGAAAGCTCCACATTGACCGCCTTGTCAAAAAGCTTCATATTCAGCCTGCGGTACACCCTTGCCGTCTCCTCCGGCACCACCTTGCCGCTCACATAATTATTGTAAAACGACATGCTGGCAAATACCGTAATCGTTACAGCGAGAAAAATCAGAATATACGGAAGCTCCCGCTCCGTTTCCAGT
>CAMALD010000237.1 GCA_945836355.1 uncultured Lachnospiraceae bacterium
CACCCACGGTATCGTACCAGAGGTTATCCACCTTGCGGATACCGTTTTCATCCCCATTTCCGCCGTCAAATGCCTCGTTGCAGACATCCACTGCGTATATCAGCCCCGGATAATTCTCATCGAAATAGGTCAGGACGTTCTTAATATAATTCTCCATGCGAAGCAGCATGACTTCTCTGGAAACCAGTTCACCGTTGTTGGTATAATCCTCGGTGAAAAACCACTTCGGTGTCTGTGCGTGCCATACCAGCGTGTGAAGACGGATCTTCATATCGTTTTCAAGCGCAAACTGTATGATTCTCTTGCAGGAATTAAACTTGACCGCCGGATTGGTGTAGGTGTTCTCCAGATCGGCGCGGCAGGCATCCCCGTCAAGCAGTGCATCCGGCTTCATCTCGTTCTCGCAGGTAATGCTGTTGTAATTGGCAATTACATTCTTCATGAGCGCATTGTTCACCACATTGCCGCTGTTGACCGCCACTCCGACAGGAAAATTGTCCTGATACAGATCCTTTAACCCGATATCGAAAGCAATTGGTGTCGGAGTAGGTTTTTCTGTCGGCGTCGGTTTCTCGGTCGGAGTCGGTGTTGCCGAAGACTCCGGTGAAGGCTCCGGTGTCACTGATACAATTTGCTCCGTTGGCTTCACATCCGTCTGTGAATTTTCTTTGCCACAGGAAGCACAGAGCAGCAAAATCAGAAATATTGCAACAATATGTATCCTCTTTTTCATTGATAGTCCTCCGTTATCTACTATTTGAAGCAGAAAGTCAGCCCCTACATACTCTTTATCGCACGCTCATAGGAATAACCCCTGTCGCTGATAATCTCGCATGCTTTGAGTTCAAAATATACCACACCGTTTTCCTTTACGGAAAATGCGGCAGTTACCGTCCCTCCGGTGCTTTCCAGCAGTCTGCCCTCCACCAGTGGCTTGTCGGCCTCCTTGAGCAGAGCCTTCTGCTCCTCGGAGAGATTCGCAGGCTCGCCCATAACATGCCAGAGCTTTAGCGGATTGCAGGTATCCTCATCGACAGTCTTTGTAATCAGCGAATACGTCTTTTCCTTTGCCGGAATCACGATTTCAAAGTCCTTCTTCGTGCCGCCGTTCTCCCCGCTCATAGTCTTATACCAGAGCACTCCGCGGTAGCTGCCGTCCGCCATACGCACTATGTATGCATCCTCCCTGCGCTCTACGCAGACGCCCTCAACCATATCCTTATAGAACCGGAACGTCCAGAAGGTCGGCTTATGGATGCAGCCGTCCGTCATCAGTCCAAAGCCACCGTGGAACGGTGTGTAAGGTACACCCATCTCCTCAAACAAATCACCGAAGGTCCAGTAGGAATAGGATTCATTCACATCCCCCAGACGGGAAAGCTGCTCGGCCATGTATGCGGCATTCCGGTTGGTGTCATGCAGCGGGCAGTCCGGCACATAGGAGGTATTAAACTCTGTAATGTGAATCGGCAGTCCGCGGTATTCCTCATAGCTGTCAATGATGTCCCTTGTGCTCTGAAGATTCTCAAAGCCGCTCTCTGCCTCCGACAGCTTTGCATATTCGTAATGTCCGACTCTCTCCGGAAATTCGGTGGTGTAATGGTGACGAGTCACAAAATCGATGTCTAGCTTGTTCTCGCGGCAGAACTTCATAAAGCAGTCCATCCACCTCTTATCGTCCACGCCGCAAATTGCCGGACCGCCGACCGTGAATCTCGCATCGAGCTTTTTAATCGCTCGGAAGGTCTCCATGAATAGCTTGAAATACTCATCCATATCGGCACGGAACCAGAAGCCCGGCAGATTCGGCTCGTTCCATACCTCAATCGGCCAGGTGACAACCTCATCCGCACCGTAGCGCTCCATCAGATGACGCAGCGTGGCGACAACCATCTCATTCCACGCCTCATAGCTCTTTGGCGGGGTGGTATTCCCCTTCCAGTAGAATATCGTCTGGGTGCCGGACGCCAGCTTATGCGGCATAAAGCCCAGCTCCAGAAATGGCTTTAAACCAACCCCGATATAATTATCCATCACCATATCCAGATAGGTGAAATTGTACTCTACACATACCTGATCATTTTCGTCCTTATACTCATGGTAGATTGCCATATCATCAGTAAACAGACCGTGACCGCGGATGTGTGAAAATCCGATTTCCTCCTGCACGAGCTTTAACTGCTCCATGTACTCCTTCTGCAGCGCGAGTCCCATACGCCCGGTCCCGATACAGAAGTCCACATGGTTTTTGTACGCGATTTCTTTCCCCTCTTCAATCACATAACGATTCATAAGCATTACCTTCCCTTCCTGTTTTGTCGATGCTTCGAATTGGTATAAAACCCCTAACTATATTGTATATTTTTTTTTATGTTTTGCCTAATCAGATATTGATTTTTCATGCTTAATTTTTGTCAAATATGGAAGCATCTGCTTCGGTTATGACACGTGAGCCTCCCGCCCGGCGGATATTGGCTCTGAAAACCGCGCTATCATAGCATAAATGCCTGCCACGGGAATATGGATATTATCCCGCGACAGGCATTTTAAGCTCTGCTTTTCCGTATTCTAAAAACACGGATATATTTTGTTTTTTAATACTCAAGCTCCGTTTCGCAGCCGGTTCTCTTTACGGTAAAAAGTGCCGTGCCGTGTCCGGTCAGTGCTGCGCTGCGCGCATCCGGCTGACTGGTGCCGATGCTTATCAGGTACTCGCCCGGTCTTGCCACACAGGTTCCCTCCTCGGTGATAATGCCAAATGCACGCGCATCCAGGGCAAGCTCTACCGCTTTGGTCTCGCCCGGCTGCAGGTAAACATTAGCCACACCCTTTAACTGGAAGCCCGGCTCGTATTCCTTCGCATCCATATGCTTCACATAGACCTGTACAATCTCGTTGGTCGCATAGCTGCCTCTGTTGGACACCTCCGCCTTTACGGTCACTCCTGCCTTCACATCACATTCCGATGTGCTAACCGAAGCATAGCCGCAGACAACCTCCGTATAGCCAAGACCATATCCGAACGGATACAAAACATCACACTTAGTGTAGCGGTAGGTGCGGTTCTTCATCGAATAATCACAGAAATCCGGCAGCTGCTCGGTATCTGCATAGAAGGTCACCGGAAGCTTGCCGCTCGGCGATACATCGCCAAAGAGAATCTCTGCAATCGCCCTGCCGCCGCGCGCACCCGGATACCACGCATCCAGAATGGCTGCAACATTCTTATCTGCCCA
>CAMALD010000238.1 GCA_945836355.1 uncultured Lachnospiraceae bacterium
ATGTGGTGCGTCATCCTCTGGTACAGAAGATTGTCACGGCATATGATGATTATGAAAAAAAGCAGGCACGCAAAGCAGTGCGTGGAAATAGGATAAAAAATGCAGAAAGGCATACAAAGGATTATGGCAGAAAATGATACGGAAAAAACGGTTCGAAAGGGAATGCTGCTGTTTGGACCGGTAATTGAGTGCGCAGCATATTCGCTGATTGACGGCCAACCACCTGCCGGATTGGTGTGGAGGCTAGTGTGGAGTTTTCTTGCCGCGGGCTTGTTTCTGGTTTATGAGCAGTTGTTCTGCGAGGAACGTCTGAGTAAAGAGAGTATTGAGAAGAGATGGCTGGTGGTCGGCTGCGTGCTGATTTCTGTACCGGTTGCCATGCTGTACGGCAGCATGGGGAACCTCGCCCTATATCTGCTGGGCGCTGTTACGGTAGCCGCCATAGCAGATATGGGAAGCGGTTTGATGCTGGTGCTTTGCCTGTCGCTGATTGCCGCAGGGCACAACGGTGTCGACCAGGAGTTTTTGACGGTATTTGTTTTGGGAATTGTGCTCTGCCTGCTGACACAGTGGCTTGGCGGGAAAGAGAGCCGCATCTGCGCCTGTGTGATTGGTGTGGCACTTGCTGCGGTTCTGGCTGCGTGCGCCGTGCAATTCCGGATTTTCGGACAGCCCGGGGTGCTGGTCAGGTATATCGGTGTGACGGTCGGTATATTGTTTGGTGCGGCAGTGGCGATGCAGTCATATCGCCGTTTGGCGAATGAGCCTGCGCCCGGAACAGGCATCGGACAGGATGACACAATTACAGCAGGGAGTGCAAATACATCCGGCATAGCAGACACATCGGGTATCGAAAATGCATCCGGTATCGTGTCGGAAATGATAGCGGCAACGGAAACAGCGGCTGCCCTTGAGCCGGACATGCCCGCGGCGGTACCGGAGGATGGCGGCTGGAGCGTGCTGTCCGAGGATGACTTGCTGCTGCAGCGCATGAGAGAGGTCTCGCCAAAGCTGTGGAAGCATTCGTTAAAAATAGCTGATTTCTCAGGGCGTGCCGCAGAATATATCGGGGCAAATGTCAAGTTTTGCAGGCTGATTGCTCTGTATCACGAAATCGGCAAGCTGGAGGATAAAAAGGATTATCCCGCTGCCGGGGAACGTATGATGATTGAGATGGGACTGCCGGAGGAGCTGATACAAAGTGTAAAGCAGGTCACGGACAAAAATGCAGCGATTCATAACCGGGAGACGGCAATCGTCGTTCTTACATGTAATGTTTTAGCAACTTTGCATTTCCTGAAGACACATCAGGAAAACCAGGCGGTTTCCACGGCAAAGGTAGTCGAGAATACCTTTATGGTGCGACTGATGAAGGGCAATCTGGATGAGGCAGGATTATCCATCCGTGATTACAGCCGTCTGAAAAAGTTTTTCCTGCTGGAGTTTGTTTTCGAGTAGCAGGCGAATGCTTTTGCCGAGACAGGGAATTTGTATGGGTGAAATGGGAGGAACAGTGTATGACGATTCAGATTGAGCGGGAGGTTGAGCTTTTGTTTGAATTTGATTATGAAAGCTTGATACATAATGTAATCGAGGCAGCTATGGAATACGAGAAGTGTCCGTATGAGGCGGAGATTAATATTGTACTTACCGATAACGATTCCATTCGGGAAATCAACAGGGAATACCGTCAGATTGATGCTCCGACGGATGTTTTGTCATTTCCGGCGGTGGACTATGCGCATCCGGCAGATTTTGATGCGCTTGAGGAAGCGTCGTTTGACTACTTCAATCCGGATACCGGGGAGCTGATGCTGGGCGACATCGTGATTTCGGTTGACAAGGTGCTCGCACAAGCCGAGGAATACGGACATTCGCAGGAGAGGGAGCTTGGATTTCTGGTGGCTCACAGCATGTTGCATCTCTTCGGCTATGACCACATGGAGGAGGAGGAACGTGCTGTGATGGAGCAGAAGCAGCGAGAAATATTGGAAGGAATGGGACTGAACCGATGAAAAATACAAGATTACACGATAAATCACATAACAGAATGCAAGACGGTTCACATAAGGCAGGCTGGCGGGGCAGAGCGACGGTGCTGATTGTGGCATTGATGCTGTCGGCCTGCGGAGGCAAGGAAAAGGAGGAGACGGAGCCTGTACCTACAGGGATGCAGGAGACGGTGACTGTCACCGCGGCACCGGCTTCGACCGGTAAACCGACCCCGACGCCGGAACCGACGCCTACCGAGGTGCCGACTCCGACCACAGACCTGTATGAGGGAAAGAAGCAGAGCATGCTGACCGGTGAATGGATACCGGAGGATGCTGTGGAGAAGCGCCCTTTTGCGGTAATGTTAAACAATATTAAGGCAGCAAATCCGCAGAGCGGAATCGGGCAGGCTGATATCCTGTATGAGGCATTGACAGAGGCGGGAATCACACGTTTCCTCGCCCTGTTTTCCAAAATCGGCGAAGACACTCCTGCCGCAGAGCGCCTAGGCTCGGTGCGCAGCGCAAGGCATTATTTTGTAAGTATTGCGGATGAGTATGACGCCATTTTTGTGCATTATGGTGAAACCACCTATGCGACCAAAAAGATGAAGGCGCTTGGTATTGACCATATTACGGGTATGTACGGCGTGGGTGTGTCGAGCTTTTACCGCGATAATACGATAAAGGCGCCGCACAATGCATTTGCCAGTCTTGCAGGCATACAAAAGGCCGTGGAAAAGGCAAAATTCCGCACGGAATATGAGGAAGGCTATGAGGCTCATTTCAGCTTCAACAAAGAGTTTACCGTGCCGCAGGACGGGACCGGAGCGGTCTATGTAACTGTGGATTTCTCGGATTACATGAAGCCGTACTTTGTCTATGACGAAGCCCTCGGGAAATACCGGCGCTACCAGTTTGGCTCGGAGCATATTGATTATAATCTGAACGAGCAGCTGCTGTTTGACAATCTGATTATCTGGCTGGTCGACCAGTCCAATATTGATAAAAACGGTTATCAGACGATGGCGATTGAGGAAGCAGAAGGAACCGGATACTATATTACGGCCGGGAAGCTGCAGCCGATTACCTGGAAAAAGAGTGAGAAAGCACGATTTATGCGTTTTTATTCGGCGGACGGACAGGCTCTGGTGCTCAACCCGGGTAAGACCTATGTTGCTGTATTTCCGCAAAGACGGGAGGCAAAGCTGTCCGTTCTTGATGCAATA
>CAMALD010000239.1 GCA_945836355.1 uncultured Lachnospiraceae bacterium
TAAGATTCATCAGGAGCATCCGACTTGGAAGTTTGTGGCGGATCACACCGGGCTTGACTGGAATTTTGTCATTGAAAACGAGAGCGTAGCCGGGAAGAACCTCATTCCGAACACGAAGGGCGTGGCATGGAAATCACTGGAGACGAATGCGTACAACTGGAAGACGGATACCTTTATTGTGTATGATGGCTCGACTTGGGTTACTGCATCCAGGGAAGCGCTCAGCTACTACATGGATCCGAGAAATTTCCTGGATGTGAAGAATATCTTTCAGTTTGAATTACTGACGTATGAGCCGTCCTATCAGACGGTCTCGGGCGTGCAAAATATCATCAAGAACACAGCGCTTGCCGATGCGGTGGTTACTTATACGACGTTAGACGGCTCACAAGTGAGCACGGGCTATGCCGACATCTTTATGAAGGCGGCAGAGTATTCGGGTGTGAGTCCGTTCCATCTTGCATCCAGAGTCAAGCAGGAGGTTGTAATCGGTACCTCGTCTCTGAGCAATAGTGTTACCGGTACCGTATCAGGCTTTGAGGGCTTGTACAATTTCTACAATATCGGTGCATACCACAGTACCGTGCCGGGAGGTGCCATTGCAAACGGTTTGAAGTATGCGAAGAACGGCAGCACCAACGCGGTACTGAATGCCAGCATGCTGATTCCGTGGACGGACCCGTACCGCTCGATTATGGGCGGCGGCTACTATATCGGATATTCCTATATTGCCCGCGGGCAGAATACGATTTATTTACAGAAGTTTAACGTGACATCCACCTCGACCTTCTCGCACCAGTACATGGCGAATGTGGAGGCACCGTATTCGGAGGGACGCAGGGTGGCGGCAGTTTACGAGGAGCTGGAAGAGCTTCCGCTGGTGTTCTCCATACCTGTTTATCTGAATATGCCTGAGACGCCGTGTGCAGAGCCCGGCATCAAGTACAATCCGAACAACTGGCTCAAAACCTTAAAGGTGCTGGATGCGGACGGAAATAATCTTGTGCTGACACCGACCTTTGATATGTCCGTGGATCAGGAATATTACCTGGTGGTGGATAAGGACTGTGAGCTGATTCAGATTCAGGCGACCGCGGTAAGCTCCAAAGCGTTGGTGGACGGGGCAACCTGGTATATGGTCAACTCGGGAAATAATCTTTATACCGTGACGGTTGCCGCGGAGAACGGAGACATAAGAGAATACCGGATTACGGTAGCAAAACCGGACGCTTGATGTCCGACATTAGAAAAGAGATGACACTATGAAGAATTGTTTGGTGAGAATTACGGCGTTTTTGAGCATTCTTAGCATGTGCCTATCGGTGCTGCCGGCACAAAGAGTGATGGCAGCAAGCGCAAATGTCAGTTTTTTTGCAAAGGAGGAGCCTGCGGAGGCGGGGAGCGAGCTTACGGTGACGCTGGAGATCACCTCGGACACTGTCATCGGGGATTTTGAGGCATATTTTACTTATAACCCGGAATTGATGGAATATGTTGACGGACCTGCCTGCATTACGGGCGGAGACGGATACTTAAAGGTGTCTGATATCGATGCGGCGTCGTCAGCCGGGAAGCGCAATTATGTGATGACCTTCCGCGCCTTAAAGCATGGAGTGTGTAAGTTTCAGATTAGCGGAGTCCCAATGGTATATGCCTATGAAAACGGAAATTCCATGTCGGTGATGTCCGAGCCCTACAGTCTTGTGATTGAGGCTCCGGTCAGCGCTTCGGACAATGCACTGTTATCAACGCTCCGTGTGAGTCCCGGCAATCTGACACCGGCGTTTTTACCGGAAATCACGGAATATGAGGTAAGCGTCGGAAATGATGTTGAGCGGATGGTCGTCAGCGCGGTGCCGCAGGATATGGCGGCGAGTGTTTCTGTGACGGGCAACAGTGCATTGACAGAGGGTGAGAATCATATCAATATTACTGTGACGGCGGAAAACGGTACGGTAAAGACATATCACATCCTGGCAGTGAGGTCGGCAAAAGATGAAAATATAACACCGGAGGTTACCGGAACGCCGCAGGAAACGGACGAGAATAAAGCCCTGTATTTGAGCGTTTCGTCGGAGGGAAAGGAGCTTCTGTGCGGCAGCTTCCGCTATCAGCTCAGCGATAATGCCGAAGGGCTTGAGATACCGCAGGAATATCAGGCTGATGTACTGTTGGTCGACGGACATCAGGTCCCGGTTTATATGAAGTCGAAGGATGCGGATTCCTGCCTGATGATCCTGATCAATGCGCAGGGGGAGAGAGGGCTGTACCGGCTTGACCGCAAGGAATACACCGTTCAGAGGTATTCGCCCGAGATCATTACTGTGACGGATACATCGGACATCGACCGGCAGGTAAGGGAGCTGATGCTGCAGACGGAGGAGTATGAAAAAAAGAAAAACCGGATGAGCCTGCTCTGCGGGGCGATGGGCGTAGTTATTGCTTTGCTTGCGGTATTTTGCATAAGGCTGTTTATACGCAGCCGGGGCTTTGGCGAAGAAGACTTTTAGGAAGAACGGAAGATGGCTCCTGTGAGCTGTCTTCCGTTCCTCTTTTATCCCTTCGGTAGAATCTCGGATATTCAGTGGAATGTGCAGTTGACTTTTTTTGCAGCTTGTTATATTATATATATAACAGAACACAAGGTTTCCATAGGGACGCTCCTGAAAGGAGTGCCGGCAGAGAAGGAGGAGAGGCGGCAATGCTGGTTACGATTGACTTTAACAGTGATGAGGCGCTGTATCTGCAGCTTTGCAATCAGATTATTCATGGAATAGCGGCAGCAGAACTTCAGGAAGGAGACAGTCTTCCGTCGGTCAGGGATCTGGCGGAGGATATCGGGATAAACATGCATACAGTGAATAAAGCGTATGCAATTCTGCGGCAGGAGGGGTATTTAAAGCTGGACCGCAGAAAGGGCGCGATTGTTGCGCTGGATTATGATAAGCTGAGGGTTATGTCACAGCTTAAGGTCCAGATGAGGGGTCTGATAGCCCGAGCAATCTGCAAGAATGTATCGCGCGAGGAGGTGCATGAGCTGGTAGACCAGCTCTATGACGAATTTGAGGGCGAATAGCAGCGTTTTTGGATTTTGACGGAAGGAAGGATTTATATGCTCTGCAGTATCTGTAAATCAAGAGAAGCAAATATTTTTTATACGGAAATAGTCGGTGGAGTAAAGAAGGAACA
>CAMALD010000240.1 GCA_945836355.1 uncultured Lachnospiraceae bacterium
GCGGTAAAAGATTCTCGCGAAGGTTTCTGCAATCACACATGCAATACCCGATGCCTTGATTGCAATCGGTGCATGCTCTCTGGATGAGCCGCAGCCGAAGTTCTTATTTGCCACCATAATGTCTCCCGGCTTTACGCGGTTGACAAAATCTGCATCAATATCCTCCATACACTTTTTTGCAAGCTCCTTCGGGTCGGAGGAGTTCAAATATCTTGCTGGAATAATAACGTCTGTATCTACATTGTCTCCATACTTGTGCACTGTGCCATGAGCTTTCATATATTCCACACCTTTCTGTGCGCCCGCTTTCCCGCGGGCGCGGATTCCTATTTGATTGTGATAGCTGATATCTGTTTCACCTGCTGCATTATAAGCCTAAATCCGACGGCTGGCTGATTTTTCCGGTAACCGCGGATGCCGCTGCCACCTCAGGGCTTGCCAGATATACCTCGGACTCAACATGGCCCATGCGTCCTACGAAGTTGCGGTTTGTTGTCGATACCGCGCGTTCGCCTGCCGCAAGGATACCCATATGACCGCCGAGACACGGTCCGCAGGTCGGTGTGCTGACGATGCAGCCCGCCTCGATAAAGATCTTGAGCAGCCCTTCCTCCATTGCCTGCAGATATACTGCCTGCGTAGCCGGAATCACAATGGCGCGGATGCCGTCAGCCACCTTGCGTCCCTTTAACACTGCTGCAGCAGCTCTCATATCGCTGATACGTCCGTTGGTGCAGGAGCCGATAACGACCTGATCGATTTTTACGTTGCCAGCCTCCCTTACCGTCTTCGTATTTTCAGGAAGATGCGGGAATGCCACAGTCGACTCCAGCTTGCTCAAATCAATGGTATAGGTCTCGTCGTATACCGCATCCTCGTCTGCCTCAAAAACCTTATACGGCTTCGTGGAATGCTCCTTCATATACGCGATGGTCTTCTCATCCACCGGGAAGATGCCGTTCTTTGCGCCTGCCTCAATCGCCATGTTTGCAATGGTGAAACGGTCATCCATGCTCAGGCTTGCCACGCCGTCCCCCGTAAATTCCATGGAGCGGTACAGCGCACCGTCCACGCCGATCATTCCGATGATGTGCAGAATCACATCCTTGCCGGATACCCATTTATTCAATTTGCCGGTGAGCACAAATTTGATTGCGGACGGCACCTTAAACCATGCCTTGCCGGTAATCATGCCTGCACCCATATCCGTACTTCCGACACCGGTAGAAAATGCGCCGAGCGCACCGTATGTACAGGTGTGGGAGTCCGCCCCGATACAGGTATCCCCCGCTACGATCAGACCTTTTTCCGGCAGCAGCGCATGCTCGATGCCCATCTGTCCTACCTCAAAATAATTGGTAATGCCATGCTCCTTCGCATACTCTCTCACACATTTACAGTGCTCTGCAGACTTGATATCCTTGTTTGGTGCAAAATGATCCGGCACCAGCGCAATCTTATCCTTGTCGAATACTTCCTTTTTGTTCAGCTTTGCAACCTCATGGATTGCAACCGGTCCGGTGATATCGTTGGCCAGTACCATATCCAGGTCCGCCTCAATCAGTTGTCCGGCTTCCACATAGTCAAGTCCTGCATGTGCCGCAAGAATTTTCTGTGTCATTGTCATTCCCATATTACTTACCATGCCTTTCTTTTATTGCTGCTTTCACAGCCGGAATCATCCCAATACTATCTCATAATGACCATAAAAATCATATAAAATACCACGCTGATAATGAAGAACACCGTGGGAAACTTTTCACTCTCCGGCCACGGCTGTCTGGTCCTGTTATATCTGCTTTTCTTCACACAGTACCGGAATACCAGATAAAGAATTATAAAATACCCGAAAAGCTCTACATATGCCAGTATTCCGAAAATGCGGAACACCGCGATCTCTCCTCCCGAAAACTCATAATCCGCGCCGGTCTGCTCTTTGATTTCCTCCGCTCTCATGACAAACTGTCTTCCCACAAACAGCAGGCCGAAAAACAGGAGGGAAAGAGCGCTGTATGCCATGCTGGCTATTTTTATGATCTTTGATAAACTATATTCTTTCTGCAATTAAATCACCCATTTCCTTTGTGCCTACCAATGTGCAGCCCTCCGACATAATATCCACCGTGCGGTATCCCTCATCCAGAACCTGCTTAACCGCAGCTTCAATGCGGTCTGCCTCATCCAGAAGATCAAAGGAGTAGCGCAGCATCATTGCCGCTGAGAGAATGGTAGCGATCGGGTTCGCTTTATTCTGTCCCGCAATATCCGGTGCCGATCCATGACTCGGCTCATACAGACCGAGCTTTGTCTCACCGAGACTCGCCGAAGCCAGCATTCCGATGGAACCGGTCACCATGCTCGCTTCGTCCGAAAGGATATCACCAAACATATTCTCGGTCAGCACAACATCAAACTGCTTCGGATCCCTAACCATCTGCATCGCACAGTTATCGACCAGCATATCGGACACCTCCACCTCCGGATACTCCCGGGCGACTTCCTTAACCACCTGTCTCCAAAGTCTGGAGGTATCAAGCACATTTGCCTTATCCACGCTGACAACACGCTTTCCGCGCTTCATGGCCACCTCAAAAGCCCATCTTGCAATACGGCGAATCTCATTCTCGTCGTACGGCATGGTATCGACTGCCTTGCGGATTCCATTCTCGGTCACAGTCTTTCTTTCACCAAAATATACACCGCCGGTCAGCTCACGCACCACTACAAAATCAAAGCCATCGCCGATAATCTCATCCTTTAACGGACATGCGCCCTTTAACTGTGAAAAGAGTACCGCCGGACGAAGGTTACAGAACAGTCCGAGTCCCTTGCGGATTGCAAGAAGCCCTGCCTCCGGGCGGAGATTCGGCGGCAGCTTATACCAGTTCGACTGACCCACATTCCCTCCTACGGCGCCAAGCAGCACCGAATCACTTGCTTTCGCGGTAGCCAAAGCTTCCTCGGTCAGCGGTACGCCGGTAGCATCAATCGATACACCGCCCATCAGAACCTCGGTGTACTTAAACTCATGACCGTATTTTACGCCAATCTTATCCAGCACCTTACATGCCTCGCGCACAATCTCCGGTCCGATTCCGTCTCCCGGAATCACGGCAACATTGTAATTCATAATTTCCTCTTTTCTGCCTCATTTTGACGGCAAT
>CAMALD010000241.1 GCA_945836355.1 uncultured Lachnospiraceae bacterium
ATGCGAATCATCGACAATCCTCCGAAATCCCGTAATGAGAAGCTGGCTGCGCTGGTACAAAGACGTGGCGAATATGAGGAGCATTTGCGCCAAATGGCAGGACAGAGGCTGGATATACCTGAGATGAGGCGCACGGAGGATGCTATCGAAGTGATGAAGGGGCTGATACGTCAGCAGACGGTGGCGGTGCGCAAGGCGGAGCAAAATGTCGAGGCGGCGCTGCATCGGCTGCGTCAGGCGATGACAGAGAAAAAGGCGCAGGAAAAGCTGCGGGAGAAAGCGTGGTCGGAATATATGATGGAATTCGAGGCGCAGGAGCGCAAGGAAATCGATGAGTTGGTCAGCTTCCGGTTTGGCACCGGGAATGAGTAAGGAATGAATGGAGGTTGTTTATGCCGAAAAAAAACAAGGAAAATGCGGACAACGGAGAAAAAAAGAAGGGCGGCGGCAAGGTGATGTCCCTGCTGATTGTGTTTCTTTTGCTGCTGCTGTGGCTGGTTTCGTTTGCGTTTTTGATTAAGATGGATGTGGGCAATCTGGGCACGAGCCTGCGGCCGATGATAAAGAATGTACCGGTGCTGAAATATCTGCTTCCGGATGTGTCGAATGAGCAGCTCGCATGGGAGGAAAATTATCCGTATGCCAATATGGATGAGGCGGTCAGCAGAATTATTGAGCTCGAAAAACAAGTGGATGCCTTAACCACAGTGAATGCGGATTATTTGAGACAGATTAGTGAGCTTCAGGCAGAAAATCTGAGGCTTAAGGTATTTGAGCAGGATCAGGCTGCATTTGCCGAGCGGGTAAAAGAATTTGACCGCAAGGTGGTGTTTAACTCTAAGGCGCCGGAGCTTGAGGAGTACAAAGTATTTTATGAGCAGATCAATCCGACGACAGCGGAGGAAATATACCGCCAGGTTGTTGAGAAGCTGCAGTATGACGAAGCAATTCAGGCTGAGGCAAAGCGGCTTGCGGAAATGAAGCCTGGAAATGCGGCAAAAATTCTGCAGGAGATGAACGCGAGCATGGAGCTGGTGGCCACCTATCTGCTTTGCATGAAAACGTCGGAGAGCGCGGCAATTCTTGAGAAGATGGATGCGCTGTATGCTGCACATATTATGCAGAAGATTGCGGATATGAATGAAGAACGCCTCGATGCAATACAAAAAGAAATGTATGGAGAGTAAAAGCTAAAGAAATAGGTAAAGCATGCCGATAAAATAACAGAAAGGAGGTATAGCATGACAACGACAGGAATTTATGCGGCCGGAGCAGGCATGAAAATGATGCAGAAAAGTGTTTCCGTCAATGGAAAAGCTTCGGGTGGCAGTTCATTTGCGGATATGGTAAATGCCAGTCTGGCAAATGGAAAATGCGACAAGCCGGCAGCGGCAGCGGAAAATAAAACGCCTGCCAAGGAAAATGCGGTGGTGAATGCTTCTGACAGGAAGATGGCGGATTCAGGGAAACCGGACGGCGTGCAGGATGCCGGAATGCAGGAGAAAACGGATGCTGCAGCCGGGGATGTTGGCGCACAGGAGAATATTCGGACCGGGGACTTACAGAACTTGGAGCCGGAAGAGCTGGAAGCGGTGCTGGACAAAATCTGCGAGGAAATCCGCAAGCTGTTTGAAATCGAGGATGAAGAACTGACAGCAGTGATGGAACAGCTTGGAATCACGGCACAGCAGCTGGTAATGCCGAATGTGCTGGGACAGCTTGCCGTTGCGGTGGCAGGAGAAAAGGATGTTTCGGCGGTGCTGACGAATGAGGAGCTTGCCGCGAAGCTGACACAGCTGATGCAGAGTGTGGAGGACATACTGAAGTCTGCGGAGGTGACACCGGAGGCAGTGCTTGAGAGCATGCCGGAGCAGCTGCCGGTGCAGAGCTTCGGACAGATGGCGGAGCAGGCGTCCGAAGTGAAGTCAGCGAGCAAAAATGAGGCTGACAGGGATATGCCTGAGCAGGAAAATGCATCAGCGGATTCCGCGGGAAATCACATTGAGTTCGAGGCTGTGAAGGAGACAGAACGGGGACAGAGCGGGCAGCAGAATACGAGGCAGCAGAACTCCTCACAGACGCAGACGACATCACAGGCGGATCAGTTTGTGCAGATGGTGAGTGAGCATGCACCGCAGCAGATATCGGAGAACGGCTTTTCCGAGCTTACGGTGGCTGAGCAGATACGGCAGATTGCAGACCAGATTCTGGAAAAGGTGCGCGTGGTAATCAATCCGTCACACACATCGATGGAGCTCACATTGAATCCTGAGAGCCTGGGCAAGGTGAATCTTAACATTGTATCCAGACAGGGAAGCATGACGGCACAGTTTACCGTGCAGAACGAGGTGGCAAAGGAAGCGGTCGAGAGCCAGATTACTGTGCTCAGGGAAAATCTTGAGAAGCAGGGACTTAAGGTGGATGCGATCGAGGTTACGGTTTCCGATTTTGAATTTTTCCAGAACAGTCAGGCGGGAAACAGCAGCACAGGGCAGGGACAGCAGCGCAGGCGCAGAAACCTCACTCTTGAGGAGATGGATGCGATACCGGATATAACAGAGGCTGAGAATATTGTACGGGATATGATGGAGCAAAACGGAAATCAGGTGGATTACACCGCATAAACGCCGGTTTATCATCGGCAGAGAGGAGAAAACATGGCGAATGTAGGAAAAGTAATTGACGGAGTGCTTCAGGATGCGAACAATGCGATAACCTCAAATTCGAAATCGACGACGGGGACCTCGGAGCTCGGAAAGGATGCATTTCTTCAGCTGCTCGTGTGCCAGATGCAGAATCAGGACCCACTGAATCCGCAGAACGATACCGAGTTTGTATCACAGCTTGCTACCTTTTCACAGCTCGAGCAGATGCAGAATCTGAATGCAAGCTATGAAAAATCACAGGCATTTTCCCTCATCGGAAAGGATGTCATTCTGAATGTGGAGGACGAAACCGGCAAGGAATCTCAGATAACGGGAAAAGTGCAGTACGTCAACGCATCGGGCAAAAATGTTCAGCTTAATGTGAACGGACAGATGTATGATCTTGATAAGCTGTATGCGGTGCTGGATAATGATTATGTGAAAAATGTATGCGCCCCTTCCATTGACAATACTTACAAGTTTACATACGATGCGTCGCAGCCG
>CAMALD010000242.1 GCA_945836355.1 uncultured Lachnospiraceae bacterium
GCTGCAAAATCATGCTCTCCCAGAAAATAAGAAGCAGCCTCCTTCATCGGCCTGATTTCCGGGCGCTTAAAGCAGTAATAATTATATTTGCGCTCGAACACGGACGGCACCTCACCGATGGAGATATGATACTCATACACAAATCCCTTTGCCAGATAGGATGCGTGAAAACGGTCCGGCACCTCCACTGCCTCGAGCACCGCAATATCTCTCGGCAGAAACCGGTTCAGATAATGCTTGATATCAATACAGCTTTTCCCGGTGTCGGTGTGAAAATTGGCAATCTGACCGCTGGCATGTACGCCAGCCTCTGTGCGCGCCGCACCGATTACCTCAACCCTCTTATCCTCCATCCGATAAAGCACCTCTTCGATTTTTTCCTGTATGGTCATTCCCTTCGCTCCTGCTGCCGGGCACTGCCATCCGTCGTACCGGGAGCCATCATATTCTATCACCAGCTTGATGTTTCTCACTTTTATCTCCATTCCGAAGCATTATTTTATCACTTCATTTGTATAACAACCTAATGCCTAGTTTACCACACTATACCTGTTTTTGGCAAGTACATGCGCCCCCTTGTTTTTTCATTTTTCACTGACTTGCTTTATCAGCTGAATACCTTACTCGCGAGTGCACATCCTTGGCGGAGCGCTTTTTGCATTATATAATGCAAAGAGCGCCCGAAACCGATATCATATCGACTCCGGGCAACTCCCCTGCACTGACTCTATTAGATTACCCCAATGTTACTTCTACTTCATGTACTGCGCCGTCTCCGAATACCGGAATGATATTCCCGGCAATTTCCCTGCCGTCCACTATCATTTTGGCGACGCCCTTGCATACATGGTTCGGATTCTTCACGGTCACCTTCATGGTATCCCCGCGGAACTGTCTGGTTACGGAATAGCCGTCCCAGTCATGAGGGATGGAAGGATCGATCATCAGACCATCGTATTCCGGTTTCACACCAAGAATATACTGCGAGATTGCAATAAAGTTCCAGGAAGCGGTACCTGTCAGCCAGGAATTTTTCGCCTCACCAAAACGCCTTGCATCCTTACCGGCCACCATCTGCGCGTATACATACGGCTCCAAGCGGTGTACCTCGGAGTATTCCTCCGTATATGCCGGAGCAATTCTGGTATAGTAATCAAATGCCTTGTCGCCCCTGCCCATAAATGCCTCCGCACACATAATCCATGCATTGTTGTGGCAGAAAACGCCTGCATTCTCCTTGTAACCGGCCGGGTAGGTGGAAATTTCACCGTACTCTACATAGTATTTCGTAAATGCCGGATTGTTGAGCACCAGACCGTACTTCGTTCCCAGCCGCTCTTCCACGGCATCTAATGCCTTCAATGCCCTGCCGTCTTCAAGGCCACACTTGCCAAGGATACAGAAGCCCTGGGACTCTATAAATATCTTGCCCTCCTCACACTCGCTGCTTCCGATCTTTCTGCCAAAATCATCGTATGCCCGCAAAAACCACTCGCCGTCATAGCCGTCACGCATAATGGTCTCACGCATTTTTTCTACCTCTGCCATTGCACGGTCATGTTCTGCCTGATTTCCGGTCTTCGCCATAAGAAACGCATACTCCTCACCGATATACGCAAACATTCCGGCAATCATGACAGACTCTGCCACCTTGCCATCCTTGCTGGTCACTGTCTGGAAGGATTCTCCGGACTCGGTGGAGAAGCAGTTCAAATTCAGGCAGTCATTCCAGTCTGCACGCCCGATGAGCGGAAGTCCGTGCGGTCCGAGATTGTTAATCACGTGGTCAAACGATCTCTTCAGATGCTCTGCAAGCGAGGTCGCAAGCTCCTCCCTGTTATCATACGGAGTCTGTACATCAAGAATACCGTAATCTCCGGTCTCCTTAATATACGCTACCACCGCAAGAATCAGCCACAGCGGATCATCGTTAAAATTGCCGCCGATTTCGTCATTTCCCTTCTTTGTCAGAGGCTGGTACTGATGGTAGGCACCGCCGTCCGGAAGCTGTGTGGACGCCAGATCAATGATACGCTCACGCGCACGGTCCGGAATCTGATGCACAAAGCCGAGCAGATCCTGATTGGAATCGCGGAAGCCCATGCCACGGCCGATGCCGGACTCAAAATAGGATGCACTTCTGGAAAGGTTAAAGGTAACCATGCACTGATACTGGTTCCAGATGTTCACCATGCGGTCAACCTTGTCATCGGCAGTTTTGACAGTGTACTTCGATAACAGCTTATCCCAGTACTCCCTCAGCTCGTCAAAAGCCTTATCCACAGCCTCGGTGGTTGCAAATTTTGCAATCATCTCTTCAGCCCTTCTCTTATTGATTACATTGGTAGCATTCGGCGCCAGAGAAGACAAAAACAGACCTTCGGTGTCCGGCGTGCCTACCTGCCACTCCCATTTCTCGTCAACCGGGTTTTCCACATAGCCAAGAATAAATACCAGTTCCTTCGTCTCGCCCGGATTCAATACAACATCAACACAATGGGATGCAATCGGAGACCATCCGTCCGCAACCGAATTGTATGACCTGCCCTCCGCTACCGCCTTTGGATTTTCAAAGCCGCCGTATGTGCCGATAAAGGTCTCGCGGTCGGTATCAAAGCCTGCAAGCGGGGCATTTACGGAATAAAAGGCATAGTGATCGCGGCGCTCCTTGTACTCCGTCTTGTGATAGATCACCGAGCCTTTGATTTCCACCTCACCGGTGCTGAAATTGCGCTGGAAGTTCGTGCTGTCATCCTGAGCATTCCACAGACACCACTCCACAAACGAAAACAGCTTCATCTCACGCTTCGTGCTGCCGTTGTTCCTGATGGTGACCTTATGTATTTCACCGTTATAATCCTGCGGTACAAAAAAAGTTACCTCCGCCTCGATGTCCCTGCGCGCACCCTTGATTTTGGTATAGCCCATACCGTGGCGGCACTCATAGGAATCCAGGGCGCGCTTTGCCGGTGCATATCCCGGTGACCAGAAATCCCCGTTATCATACAGATAGAAATAGCGTCCGCCTCCCAGATCCAACGGCACATTGTTATAGCGGAATCTTGTAATACGGCGGAGCTTTGCATCCTTATAGAAGCTGTAGCCGCCTGCCGTATTGGAAATCAGTGAAAAAAAAGCCTGTGTTC
>CAMALD010000243.1 GCA_945836355.1 uncultured Lachnospiraceae bacterium
AGGCCGATGAAGGAGGCTGCTTCTTATTTTATGGGAGAGCATGATTTTGCAGCTTTCTCTGAAAATAAGCGCATGAAGAAATCCACGATTCGCACGATTCGGAATTTTGATGTATACGGGGACGAAAAAGAGGTGCTGTTTCGCATAGAGGGGGATGATTTTTGGCCGTACATGGCAAGGATTATGGCAGGCACCGTGCTGGCAGCAGGCAAAAAGGAAATAGAACCGGAAAGGGTTAAGGAGATTATCGCCGGAAAAGACCGTGCGGCGGCAGGCGACCGTCTGGAGGCGCGCGGGCTGTTTTTGACGGATGTTGTATATTAAGGAGGATACCGTGGACAGATATGCAATTATGGTAAAAGGGATTGTGAGGTATGAAGGACGCTATCTGCTGGTACAGCGCTGGTACGATGACCGCATTGACGAGCCGTATCAGTGGGAGTTTGTGGACGGCAGCATCGAGTTCGGGGAAGAACCGGACAAGGCTGTGGTGCGCCTCATCAAAGAACAGACGGGGCTTGAGACAATGATTGACCGCATTGTATACACCTGGTCCTATATGGTGGGGGATGTGCACCATATAGGAATCAGCTATGAGTGCATGGCGCTGAATGACGAGGTGATTCTTTCGGAGGAGCTGTACGATTATTGCTTTGTCAGCAGCAGTGAGTTTGCAAACTATATCACAAACCCGAAGCTTCTCGCGGATATTGAGCGCATTTACGAACCGTAGAGGGAAAAGGGCGAAAAGGTTTAGAAATGGAGGACAAAAGTGATTACACTGATACAGGGTGGCTATGTGCTGAATCCGGCAACAGGGCTTGCCGGTGTGAATGATGTGCTGGTAGTGGATGAGGTGGTGAAGGAAATCGCGCCCCATATTACGGCGGAAGCACACAGAGTAATTGATGCGACGGGAAAATATGTGATGCCGGGCTTTATTGATCTGCATGAGCATTTGAGAGAGCCGGGCTTTGAGTACAAAGAGACGATTGCGACCGGTGCCATGGCGGCGGCGGCAGGCGGTTTTACCACCATTTGCCCGATGCCGAACACCAATCCGGTCATCGACAGCAGAGTGATGGTTGAGTACCTGAATTACAAGGCGGCAGAAGATTCCCCAATCAATATTATACCGGTGGGGGCGGTCACGGTTGCCCAGGCCGGGGAGAAGCTGGCAGATATCAAAGGAATGGCAGCTGCAGGTGCGAGGGCTCTCAGCGAGGACGGAAGGTCTGTCATGGATCCGCTGCTGTATAAAGAAGGCATGAAACAGGCGGCGGCAGAGGGACTTGTGGTGCTTGCGCACTGCGAGGACAGAGGGCTGCTTGCGGGTGGGGTGATGAATGCCGGAAGGAAAGCGGATGAGCTTGGCATGCCGGGCATCACGAATTCGGTTGAGGATGTCATCACGGCGAGAGATATCCTGTTGGCGAAGGAGACCGGGGTGCAGCTGCATCTGTGTCATTGCTCTACGGCTGACAGTGTGGAGCTGGTGCGTATGGGCAAAAAGCTGGGAGTACGCTTGTCGGCAGAGGTCTGCCCGCATCATTTTGCGATGACTGAGGAGGATATCCCGGGGGATGATGCGAATTACAAGATGAATCCTCCGCTTCGCACCCGCGCTGATGTGGATGCGCTGATTGCAGGCCTGGCAGATGGCACGATGGAAGTGATAGCGACCGACCACGCGCCGCATTCCGCAGAGGAAAAGGCACGCTCCATCCGGAATGCACCGTTTGGTATCGTGGGCTCCGAGACGGCATTTGCGCTTACCCTTACGGAGCTGGTAAAGAAGGGGCATCTGACGCCGATGCAGATGGTGGAAAAGCTGAGCTATAATCCTGCGCGCATCATCGGTATCGATAAGGGAGATATCTCGGAGGGACATATTGCGGATCTGGTCATTGCCGACCCGGATGCGGAATATACCATTGATGTCCGGAAGTTTGTTTCAAAAGGAAAGAACTCCCCGTTCCACGGCAGGAAGGTTTATGGCAAGATATTGCTTACCATGGTTAACGGTGAGATTGTGTTTGAGGCTTTATAGCAAAAGATGGAAAGTGAGGACGAAGCATGATTGATGAGCTGGTAAAAAAGATTCAGGAGAAAAACGCACCGGTCGTAGTGGGTTTGGACCCGATGCTTTCCTATGTGCCTGAATGTGTGACCGCAAAGGCATTTGAGGAAAAGGGAGAGACGCTTGAGGGGGCTGCCGAAGCCATCTGGCAGTTTAACAAGGCGATTGTGGATGCCACCTGTGATTTGATTCCGGCGGTAAAGCCGCAGGTTGCCATGTATGAGCAGTTTGGCGTCCCGGGTGTCATGGCATTTGCGAGAACTGTGGAATACTGCAAATCCAAGGGGCTGGTGGTGATTGGTGATATCAAGCGAGGTGATATCGGCTCCACATCGACTGCATACGCCGTGGGACATATCGGCAGGGTTAAGGTCGGAAGCAAGGTGTTCCGCGGTTTCGAGGAGGATTTTGTCACGGTTAATCCGTATCTGGGCACCGACGGTGTCAAGCCTTTTGTGGATGTCTGCAAGGAAGAGAATAAGGGCATTTTTGTGCTGGTCAAGACCTCCAATCCGTCCAGTGGGGAATTCCAGGATCGGGTGATTGACGGCAGACCTTTGTATGAGCATGTGGCGGATAAGGTAAATGAGTGGGGCTCTGAGTGCATCGGCGCCTGCGGATACAGTGCGGTGGGCGCAGTGGTAGGCGCTACTTACCCGGAGATGGGCAGGCTTTTGCGCAAGCAGATGCCAAAGACCTACATTCTGGTGCCGGGCTACGGCGCACAGGGCGGCAAGGCTGCGGATCTGGTGCACTATTTCAATGCGGACGGCCTGGGGGCAATCGTCAATTCGTCCCGTGGAATCATTGCGGCATATAAGCAGGAGAAATATGCAAAATTCGGTGCTAAGCATTTTGCGGAGGCATCGAGACAGGCAGTTATCGATATGATTGAGGATATCAATTCGGTAAGATAATTATGGAAAGTAACATAAAAATATATAAAGAACATGGAGGATGCTATGCAGGAATTAAAACCAATCAAAGAGGGAAAAGTGCGCGAAATTTATGATAACGGCGACAGCCTGATCATGGTGGCGACCGATCGCATCAGTTG
>CAMALD010000244.1 GCA_945836355.1 uncultured Lachnospiraceae bacterium
ATCAGGTTGCGCAGGATGGATTTTTCCTTCACAATTCCCGCATAATAGCGGACATTTGCCGAAGTCGGAACCGATTTTACCAAACCGCTCAAAAATTCAATACTGTACAGCTCCTGCGCCACATCCTTCTCCTTGAGCTTATCGCGCAAGGTTACCAAATCCACCGGCTTTGCCTCCGCATTAAGCTCCGTGATTGCTTCAAACAGAATACCGTATCGTTTCTCATAAAAATCATCTGCAGTCAAAACCTCCGATGCTGTCAGTATCGCCTCGCTGTCCATGATCATGGAACCGATCACCGACTGCTCCGCCTCCTGACTGTGCGGCAATATTTTTTTAATGAATGCCTCATCCATCGAAGCTCTCCCCCTACATTTCTTCTACTTTTACCTTAAGCTGGGCAGTTACCTTCGGATGCAGCTTAATCGGCACGGTGAATGTACCGATATTCTTTAACGGGTCTGCCAGCACCAGCTTCTTCTTATCAATCTCCATGCCAAGCTGATCTTTCATTGCCTGTGCAATTTCTTTCGTGGAAACCGAGCCGAACGTCCTGCCGCCCTCACCGGATTTAATCTTTAATGTGACACTTTTGCTTGCAATCGACGCTGCCAGCTCCTGTGCCTCCTCCAGAATCTCCTGCGCTTTCTTTGCCTCTGCCGCCTTCTGCAGCTTGAGGTCGTTTAAATTCTTCGGAGTAGCCTCAAGACCAAGCTTTTTGGGAAGGATAAAGTTTCTAGCATATCCGTCGCTTACCTTGACAATCTCCCCCTTTTTACCAAGTGCCTTTACATCGGCTGTCAAAATAATATCCATTTTATATTTCCCCTTTCTCTGTCATCTCTTTAATTTTGTCTTTTACAAATGTCATAGCTTCCTCCACCGTCATATCGCGAAACTGGGCACCTGCGATATTCAGATGTCCGCCTCCGCCGCACCGGTTCATTATGAGCTCGACATTAGCCTCATCCATCGCGCGCGCACTGACATAAACCACACCGTCATACAATGTAAATACAAAGGAGGCTATCACTCCCGCCACATCAAGCAGGTCGTTTGCCACCTGGGCGCCAATCTCGGTCGGGGCCTCATCCGGCGAGTCACAGTCGTTGATGGCAAAGCTGTATTTGCCCATATAGGTCTCGGCTGAATTGATGATTCTTGCCTTCTCGTACATACTGCTCTTATCCTTGCGGAAGCATTTGCGCACACGCGCCATATCGGCGCCCTTACGCTTCAGATATGCAGCCGCCTCAAAGGTACGCACGCCGGTTTTTGTGATAAAGCTGTTGGTATCCAGCAAGATACCTGCGTAGATGACATCCGCATCCGACTCGCTGATCTTGATGATATTTTCGGACTGCTCGCGCTTGCCGCTCTCCTCCAGATGCTGAAGCATCTCCGTAATCAGCTCGCATGTCGAGGATGCATAGGACTCTGCGTAGGTAACTCGCGCGTTAATCGGATTTTTTTCACGGTGATGGTCGATGACTACAACACTGCCCGCCTCCGGGATGATTTCCGGACACTCGGTGCGGTTTTCCGCATTGACATCCACAACGATGACCAGAGTCCCCTTATCTGCCCGTTTCATTGCCTCGGCGTTGTTGATGAACATTCCTTCCTCGTAGCTCTTGCCCGACTTGTACTGTTCAAAGAGCATTGCAACTGTCTTCATCGTCTCATCCAGCACAATATTGACCTTGTCCGTAAACTGCCTTGCAATGCGGTACATGCCGACCGTAGCGCCGAAGGAATCGGCATCGCCCTTGGTATGCCCCATAATCAGCACATTCTCCGCGGCGCGAATCTGCTCGCAGATTGCCTCGGTTTTGACGCGGGAGCGCACCTTGCTGCTCTTTGCCACGGAGTCGCTCTTTCCGCCGTAATAGCTGCAGCCCTCCGCATCGTTGTTCTTCGCCGACTTGTCGCCGCGCACCACTGCCTGGTCGCCCCCGCGCTCGAGCGCACGGTTGATTGCCAGCTTTGCGGCCTCAAATGCGGCGAGAAACGAGTAATTGTTCTCATCACACACACCGATGCCGATACTGATGGTAATATTGACGGTATTTCCGATGTGCAGGGAGCGCACATCATCCATGATACAGAAATTGTCTGCCTTCATGGCGTTCAGATATTTATTCTGAAACAGAATCAGAAATTTGTCCTTCTCCGTCTTTTTGACCACAGCATCGTTGTTGCGCATATACTGGTTGATTTTTCGCTCTACCAGTGCCGGAAGAAGGGAACCGTTTACCTCGTTGATGCCCTCCAGCGCCTCCTCATAGTTATCAATATAGATCATGCCGACCGCGAGACAGCGCTCCTCGCTCTCTTTATACAGCCTGCGAATCTCCGTCTCATCGTACAGATAAAGAGCAATAATTTCTCCCTTGCCATCATGGTCGCCCTCCTCCTGCTCCTCCAGAACCACGTTCTTGAGCTGAAGACGAAGCTGCATGCTTCCGGTATCATAAAAGAGGGACTTTTCGTCATCGCACTCTTCCAGCTCCTGCTTTGTCACATTCGGGAAGAACTGTGCAATCTCATATCTGTGTTCGGTGTACATTCCGGTGATATTCCGAAACTCATCATTGGCCCAGAGGATTACCCCCTCCCGGTCCAGCATTGCATATGGCACTTTCAGGTCCAGCAGCATCTTTCTCTGAACCTGGTTAAAGCGAAAGCCAAACTCTGCCAGCTGTTTGCTGAGCATACGGTTCTTCTTGAATACTAAAACGGCAACAATCGCCGCATAGAGCAGGGTAAACACAATTCCGATGTGTGCGGTCTTTGGCTCCTGTGCATACAGACAGATATCCATCGCTAACAGCAGCGCAATCAGCATAACCGGCCAGCGCATGTATGAATTAACCAAGCGATACAATTTTGAATTATGGCTCAAAGAATCCACCTCCGCATAACAGTATACCATGTTTTCCTTTTTTGGAAAAGACTTTTATTTCTTGCATTCGTATTTTTTATCCTTTATAATGAAAGCCGTGATAATGCGCATCCACGGAATGTCTGCGGCAAAACGCATATTCCCATATAACCGCAAAATCTGACAGATTACGGAGGTCGTTGACATGGACACCATCCAGATAAAAGCATTTGCAAAAATCAATCTCAGCCT
>CAMALD010000245.1 GCA_945836355.1 uncultured Lachnospiraceae bacterium
CACGAACCTGCCTTTGCAAAGCCTCTCCTTATATCCTTATGCTTATTTCACATACATCTTATTGAGGCGCATAACATCCTTCCAGGTATCACGCATCTCGCGTATATACTTCAATGCGTCCTCCAGTATTTCCTTGTCCTTCTTGATGTTGGCCTCCACCAGCCTGCGGTATATGTAATCGTAGACAATCTCAAAATCCTGCGCCACCGGGTATTTAAAATCCAGTGTGCTGCGAAATTCCATAATAATCTTCTGCGCCTTAATCAGATTCTCGTTTGCCTTCTGAATATCATGGTCCTCAATCGCATACATTGCCTTATTACAAAATTTGATTGCACCATCATAGAGCATCAGGGTGAGCTCTGCAGGTGATGCGGTATTAATCTTAATTCCCTGATATGCCTGGGCGACATTTGTGTTTGGTGCCATAACGTCAACCTCCTGAAATTAGTTTGTACCGGTTCCCAACAGTGATGCCAGTGAATTAGTCTGAGACTCCAGACTTGCCATAGCCTTTTCCATCGCCGTAAACTGCTTGTAATAGCGATCCTCCATATCATTGAGACGGTCTTCCATCGTTTTTAGCTCATCCTTATAGGTCTTTAACTCCTTGGTCATCTGCTTGTCATTGTAGAAGGTGAGTGCACTGCTTAAGCTGCTCGACTTCATCTTATCGCCCATTGCGCTGTATAGCTTACCCGCAAACTGCGTCAATACATTCATCACCTTGTCCGGGTCCTCTTCGATGGCAGCCATCAGCTTATCCTTTTCACCTGCCACCTTATCATCATCCGCATTGCCGTAGATGTGAAGCTTTCCGTATTCGGTATAGTCCACCGTGCGGATGCCGAAGCTTGCGAGGGAATAGCTCTTACCCTCATAGGTGACGGAGCCTATCATCGCATTCTTCATGGCACTTAATATACCGTTGACGGTATCATCACGCCGCAGAAGGGAATCCTTGATTTTGTTCTCCCACTTTTCAACCTGCTCGTCGGTCATGGCCTCCCGCTCTTCATCCGTCAGCGGCTCATAGCCCTTTGCCGTCTTGGCGTTATAAGCATCGTTCAGCTCTCCGAGGACCTCGTTATACTCTTTGATGAAGTCCTTGACCATGTCGTAGACGGCCTTGTTATCTTTGGATACCGTGACGGAAATATATTCATTCGCAGTTCCCTTTGTCACCGCGTTCAGATTCATCGTCAGACCATTCGCTGTAATCGTATTCGAGCTGCCGGTCAGCGTGGCACCATTATACTGGATGACACTGTCGCTGGCTTCCATCAGGGATACCGAGCCTGTCGTGGTGTAGCTCAATACTCCGTCAGCATCACGTGTGAAGCTCACCTCGCCAAGTCCCAGATTCTCCAGGCTGTTTCCGGCAATCTCCAGCGCAGAATCCGACGATGCCGCAGTGTATGCGGTCAGCTTACTGCCAAGCTCCTGAGTGGCATCATAAAACGGGTTGCCCGCTTCCGCGCCGCCTTCAAATTCGCCCTTCACACTCTTTGCATATTCCTCTGCAGCTTTCGCCACAGCATCATCAACCGCCTTCTTCAGAGCGGTATCATCTGCCTGTTCGCCCTCCTTGAGGGATGCCCGGTACTCTGCCTCCGCGTCCGCCTTTACCTGCTCCATGGCAGTCTTCTGCTCATTGCCGAGGGTGCCGTCCTTGTATCCCTGGATGAGGTCACGGTTCACCTTGTTTGCCGCGTAGGTATTCAGGGTATCCAGTGCCTGTTCCTTCTCTTCGTCCGTGGCATCGGCTCTCTTGTAAACTGCGAGTGCATCATCCACCGCCTTACGCGCGGAGGAATTCAGCTTTTCATAATCCACAAGATTACGCACCTCATTCTTCTGTGCCGTATCCCCTGCGGTAGAAGTCGTGATAGAAAACGCATTATCCGCACCGCTCTCCGATGCGCTGATAAAGAAACGTCTCTGTGCCGTATCGTAGCTGGCATTCAGCCCGGCAGCCTTTAATGCATCCACAAAATCACTGACGGTAGCCTGCGCGGTCACATTAAAAGCAACCTCTTTTTTGGCACCGGCAATGCGAATCACCGTCTCCTTGTCGCTCTGAATGGAAAAGCCGAGCTGGGTCAGCTTTGTGTTGCCGGATACCGCAACGCTCTCTCCCTCTTCATTGAGCACACTGCCGAGCGCCGAGCCGGTCACATACTGTGCGCTTGCCAGCTTGTCAACGCGCACCTGATGGGTTCCGTTCGCCGCATCTGTCCCGGCAGTTGCCGTCACCTTGGTCTCATCCGAGGTGCTTGCCTTCTTGGTCAGGTAGCTTCCCTGTGTCTTTGCCTTAGTGAGGGTTCCTGTGTACAGTGCATAAATCTTCTTGTTCAGCTCCTGCCATTTTTCCTGCTTCCACTCATGCTTGGTAATTTTATTTTCGATCTTTGTTTTTTTGGTACTTTGCGCCTTCATCAATTCCTTGACGATACTCTCCGTATCCATTCCCGACACAAGTCCCGACATTCGAATTCCCATTGTACTCTCCCCATTTCTGCGCTACATCTGTGTCACCCGGGCACAAATATATCTGTCAGCGCGAATCTGTGCCAGCCTGCAATCATCTGCAATTATCTGCGCTCATCCACCAGAATGCCTGCCAGCTCCCACATTTTTTCAACCATCTCCAGAGTCTCCTCGGGCGGAATCTCACGGATAACCTCATCGGTATCCTTATCAAGCACCTTGATGGATATTCTCTTTGTCCCCTCATGATAGGAGAATTCGCATTTGGTACGTGCATGCTTCTGCTTCAGCGTATTATTTGCCTTATTGACCGCACTTTTTACCATATTGAGATTTTTTTCGTTCTCTTTTTCCTGCTGTTCCTCGCTGCCATATCCGGTTTCACTTCCATTTGAAGCCGTGACTGGCTGTGTCTGTGCCGGAGTTTCCCTGGTCATCACCATCTCCACCGGCTCTGCCTTTGCTGAGCTTTGCTTCGGAGCCTCGTAAGAAGCTGCCGCATTGATTGCTGATATTGACATAGTTACACCTCCATGTGTGAAAATAATATGTTCTTTGCCTATTTATCGGCTGTTTTTGCAAAAATGTTAACCACGGATGAAAATATTTTTCACGAAAGCAGCGTAATACCCTACGCGCG
>CAMALD010000246.1 GCA_945836355.1 uncultured Lachnospiraceae bacterium
GCCAGCGGCATATCCCCGCCAAATTCACCGTCAAGCGACCACGGAAGCTCTCCTTCATTTTCCACCTTCACGCTTCGCACATGGGCATAGACAATGTTGGGACTGTTAAGATTTTTGCTTAACAGCTCGTTGATGATTCCGGTGAGGTCAATAATTCCGTGCGGCTTTCGTATCAAAACCATCTCAAAAACACCGTCATCAAATTCGACCTCTCTGCCCATAATTCCCTTGAAGCCGCCGACCGAGTCCGAATTGGAAATCATTCCGCAGATAAACTCACCTTCGGTCTGCATCGACACACACTCCCTCTCATCAACGGGCTTCGTTTCATTCTGCGCCAGGCTTTCATAGCTGACCTTCATCGTATATACCTTAACATTGTGCAGGCTCTTGGCTCCGCTCAAAATATAAGCCATTCTGCCCAGTATATTTTTCATATTCTGAGGTGTGTCGTACGACACATCCGAAAACAATCCAAACGACGCAGTGTAGACAAAGGTACGCCCATTGATTGTGCCGGCATCCGAAGGCATCGGCTCTGCCGCTGCCGCCAGTGCGGCAGCCTTTACTATATCCTTCGGAATTCTTATGCTATAGCTGAAATCATTTGTCGTACCCGCCGGAATAAATCCGATCGGAATACGTTTCCCGGATTGAAGCACTCCCGTCACCACTTCGTTTAACGTCCCGTCGCCGCCGGAGCAGACAATCCGTTCAATCTCTCCGTTCTCCGCGTATTCCCGTGCAAACTCTGTTGCATCCCCACGTTTTCCGGTCGGTTTTACGATCACGTCAAAATCGCGCGAGGAAAACTCCTGAACAATGTCTGACAAACTGCTCTTAATCTTCGCCTTCCCCGCATTCGGATTATAAATAAACAACAGTTTCCTTCTCACTCACTCCACCTCTTTCTTGCGCCTTCTGCCGGCAATCATGCCCCCTATCCTGCCTGTCTGGCGCGCCGACAAGGAACCCCAGCCGCGCTGAATGACCTGATCATACAGCCCCAGTTCCTTCGCCATTTCATATTTAATCATGTCCTCCGGTGCCACCTCGGTGATGTCAATGGGTAATTTCTGCTTCATAGAACTGTCCCTGCGGAGTTGACTCCGCCCTCCTTCTTCCATTCTTTTCCACAGTATACCCACTTTCTCCGGCTTTAATCGACCCCCGGATAACGCCCATCCGCCATCTCACTGCAGCGGTACAAGAATTTCCCTTTGCAGATAAAAAGAGTACAGCCACGCTTCCTTTACCGTTGTTCCTGTAATTTCAGTCAGTGCCCTCGCGTAAAACTCCAGCTGCTTTTTATATCGGCGAAGCAGTGTCTCTTCCGGTCTTACCGGTACCCGGTCCGTCTTGTAATCCAGCAGTACCAGCCCGTCTGCTTCCTCAAAAAAAACATCGATAATTCCCTGAATCAGGATTGGCTCTGTACTTTTTATCTCATAGATTTCATGTGCCGGGACAGCAAGCACAAACGGCTGCTCCCGGTAAAGCCGTCCTGCCTTATCCGCCTCATACATTCTGCGCGCCAGCGGACTGCGGTAAAAGCTGCACAGCTTCTCCGCAGATAACTGCTCCCCTTCCCTGTCCGTCAGTCTGCCCTCCTGTACCAGCTTCGCAAGCTCTGCTTTGATTGTAGCCGTATCAGGCTTATCTGTCAACGGCAATAATTCCAAAGCCTTATGATAAAGAGTTCCCCTGTCCGTACCTTTCAGCCCCTCTTTTTCTTTCAGAAACTCCGGCAGGGTACCCTGCCACTGTTCTTTAGATGCTTCCTCCGTCAGACTCTCCCCGGCCTGCTCTTCTATCAGCAGAGGCACGTCAAACTCATCCTCCGCAAACGCCCTCTTCTTAATCTCCGAAACACTGGTCTTAATCGGCAGATTTTTTTCATCATCATACGCATAGGTAAAATTCAAATAGTCCTGTATCTGCTGCCAAAGCTCCGGCTGATACCCGTCATTGTTTTCACAGGCAAGAAACTCCCTCCGGCTGATTTTCCTTCCCTCCTCCTCATGCTGTAACTGCTTTAGCTGTTCCGTCGAAATTACGCGCAGCCGGATATGCTCTGCCTCATCAAGTACCGGTCCGACAAAATCAAAAAAGCATCCCGCCTGACGCAGTGTTGTATACAACAGCTTTTCCCCTTCCGGCACCTCATTTACTTTCCACTTCTTTAAACATTGCTCTGCATCCCCGACATATCCGGTCAGATATAGCTTTTCCTTTGCTCTCGTCATTGCCACATAGAGCAGCCGAAGCTCTTCCCCCAGCATTTCCTCGGTCATCTGATTCGCCATCAGCTTCTTTTTTAAGGTTGGCACAACGGTGCGTTTCTCCTCATCGATATAATCCAGGGCTATGCCCTGCTCCGGATGAAAAATGATTTTTTCACGCATGTCTGCAAAATTAAAGGACTTTGCCATGCCGCATACAAACACGACCGGGAACTCCAGACCCTTGCTCCGGTGAATGCTCATAATACGCACGGCATTCCCGCTTCCATCCCCGGTTACCGCCTCACCATAGTCCACCTCATAGCGGATGAGACGCTCCACATACCGGATAAACTGCGCCAGTCCGCGGTAGCTGCTCTTTTCAAATGCCGCTGCCTTTGCCAGAAACATCCCCAGATTTTCCGCGCGCTGCTCCCCGGCAGGCATGGCGAGCACATAATACTCATAACCCGTTTTGGCAAATATTTCGCGAATCAGCTCTGTTACCGTCAAAATGCGCCCGCGCACACGGAGCTCATGAAATGTTTTCAGAAAGCTCTGCAATTTATCCGCCAGCGGGTTTTCATTGGAAGATGAATACTGAAGCACGGCATCGTAAAGGCACTGTTTTCGCGCATGAGCCCGCACCACGGCCGCTTCATTGGTGGTCAGCGCGGCAAACGGCGAGAAAAGAACTCCTGCAAAGGCCACGTCCTGTCTCGGATTGTCCAGACACCTTAAATAATTGAGTAGCCATTTGATTTCCGGTACATTAAAATATCCGTTCTGCGTATCAGAAATGACAGGGATTCCCTGCTCGGAAAGCACCCGCGCAAAAATGTCCGCCCACCCGCTCATCGTGCGCATCAGCAGCACAATATCGCCATATCGGCAAGGCCGCAGGCTC
>CAMALD010000247.1 GCA_945836355.1 uncultured Lachnospiraceae bacterium
CAGCAGATGAAAAATCAGACAAGTCAAGGTGTTAGTTATTTATTATTCGGTGTACTAGCAGGCTGCCACGATAAAATCTGCAAGAATTCGTGCCGCTCCTCTCGGGAAATAACGTCCCGGCAGTCCCGGACACGATATCGCCTGAAGCCCTTTTCTCTTCGCGTCATTCATATCAAATCCTCCGGGCGTCGATGCAATCTCCACCAGAAGGGATGCTTTGCTTATTTTCTCGAGCTGCTCCTCACTGACAATACGCTCCGGCACGGTGTTGATGATAATCTCCTGTCTGGGAAGAATATCGCCAAGTCCCTCCGGATAGCAAACCGAATACCCATTGCACGCCGCCTCCCACGCGCTCTGCGTGCGCCGGATAGCAACCGTCACGTTTGCACCGAGCCCGCTGAACACCCTGGCAATTTCCCTGCCGCAGCAGCCATAACCGCACACACATACCCTTGCACCCTTTAGCTGTACATTTCTATGTGCAATGCATTCCGCCAGACAGCCTTCCGCGGTCAGCACCGCATTCGCCTGCTGAACCTCTCTCGACTTCATAAAATCGACGCATCTAGCGCCATTATACCGTATGATTTCCCTTATATCTTCCGGAATCTGCCCGGCAAACAACAACTGTCCGGCCTTGACCGCCATGCACAGCTCCAGACGGTCAAACTGCTTTTCCCTGTCACCGATATATTTTGAAAGTGGAACCGGTCCCACCAGAACCTTTGCCTGTTCCGCAAGCTCTTCCAGAGAAGCGGCACTATCTCTTTTTTGCTTTACTCCCCGGGTAATAACCCCGTATCCCCGCAGGAGCAGGTCATCCACCAGATAACCGCTCCTATCATCGCCTCCAAACACTCCAAAATCTGCAAGCATTTTCCGGTCCTGTCTTTCATGGAAATATATACTCCAATATATGACCTGAACGAAAAAAAGTTCCGGTTTCGTGCGTATCCTTATCGGAGTGCTTTTAGCATTTCAGAAAATTGTGATAATCCCTGATAATAAAATGACGTGTGAAAAAATGATTTCTCATTCTTTCACACGTCCCTTAAAAACCTCTCAATTTATCCGTGCCGTCGTCCTGGGTCTTTTCTATCCGCCGGATCACAACATAATAGCCTGCCGTCTCACTGATACTGACATATACACGGTCACCGACCTTTTTTCCTAATATCGCTTTGCCGATCGGGGATTCAATACTGACCGACCCGTTCAGGGTATTCCCCCGCACCGTGGTAACCAGACGGTAGGTTTCCACCAGATCGTCCTCCTCAAAATAGAGGTCAACGGTATTGTACAGCCCCACCTCATCCTCCGCGGATTTATCCTCGATGACCTCCGCCGTGCGGATCATGCGCTCCAGATACCGGATGCGGCTCTCATTTTTGTTTTTATCCCTCTTGGCGGCATAATACTCAAAGTTCTCGCTCAAATCCCCCTGCGCTCTCGCTTCCTTTACCGCCTCGATTGCCTCCTTGCGGACAACCAGCTTCCGGTATTCGATTTCCTCTTCCATCTTTTTAATATCGTTTTTGGTCAACTGATTATGCATATACCATGCGCCTCCATCTTGCATTTTGAGGTATTGCCAAAACACCTCTTGAGCTTTTGCAATACCTCAAATCACTACATTTGTTTGCGGACAACCGCATACTCATCGTTTAGCTGGTAATACGGACAGCCCTGCATCGTTCCGCCAAGGAAGCTGCTCATCTCATCCTCGTCGAGATTGACCTCGCAGACATAGTATTCATATTCCTCATCATACACATAAAAGGAACAGGTATCACAGCTCGTGCGTACCTTTTTCTTTGACGCCATCCGACACAGCCTCCTTATCCTTCTGCCACCCCGCGGCCCTTCTGCCACCCTGCAGCGCACTTATCAGTCAAAAACATTGCTCCACATCTTCTTCGGCACATGCGGATTTACCTTCTTCTTTTCAAAAATCCCGCTTGCCGTTTCAAAGGAGTAGCCCTGCTTCTTTAACTCCGCAATGATAACCGGCAGCGCCTGCAGGGTTTTCTCGTTGTCCTGCAAATCATGCATCAGCACCAGAGAACCGTCCTTCACATTGCTTACGACACGCTCCACTCTCTCCTGCGCCGTAGTTTCCGGGTTCCAGTCCGTGCTGTCCAGGCCACAGATAAACGGCATATCCATATTCTCATACATTGTATCACTTACCAGAATATACGGCGGTCTGAAAAACTTTGTCTCGACATTTACCAGCTCCCGGATGACATCCGAGGTCCTGCGAATCTCCTCACGGATTTCCTCTGCACTCATCTTGCTCATATCACTGTGGGTAAAGGAATGGTTCGCAATCTCACAGCCTAATGCGAGCTGTCTTTCCATCGTTGCCTTCTTGTCCGCAGTCACCAGATTCCCAATCAGGAAAAAGGTGCCGACAATACCGTTTTCCTCAAGGATATCCAACACCTTTTCGGTAATATTGGATGGTCCGTCATCAAATGTTAATGCTACCAGCTTTTCCTCATTCTGTCCCATAATCCCCCTCCTTATTACAACGCCGCAATTACCGGCTCCAGAATCGCTATCATCTCATCCACATGCTCTTTTTTTATCACAAGCGGCGGCACGAAACGAATGACATTGACACCCGCAGTGAAGGTAATCAGTCCGGCATCCATCGCTGCAGCAACAACATCCTTTGCCGGGCAGGTAAGCTCAATGCCCTGCATCAGACCCTTTCCTCTGCGCTCCTTCACACAGGCATATTTTACCACAAGCTCATCGAGCTTCTTCTCCAGATATCCCGCCACCTCTTTCACATTCGCAAGCACCTGCTGCTTTTCAAACAGCTCAAAAACCTTGCAGATGGCTGCTCCTGCCAGCGGATTGCCGCCGTAGGTGCTGCCGTGGTCTCCCGGCACCAATGCCGATGCCACTTCCTCCTTCGCCACAAAGGCACCGACCGGTATGCCGCATCCCAGAGCCTTTGCCAGGGTCACAATATCCGGCTTGACACCGTACTGCTCATAGGCAAGCATCGTACCGGTACGTCCCATACCGCACTGAATCTCATCCAGAATCAGAAGGATATCCTTCTCATCGCAAAGCGCGCGAATCTTTTTGAGGAAATCCGGCTCTGCCGG
>CAMALD010000248.1 GCA_945836355.1 uncultured Lachnospiraceae bacterium
GGTAAGAAAAATCATCCCGAGGTCGGACAGCATGGACATCGGCTCATATTCCGCTTCCACCAGTTCCATCTTGCCTGACTCAATCTTTGAAAAATCAAGGATATCATTGATGATGCTTAATAGAGCTCCGCCGGAATTCTTGATATTCATCAGGTAGCCCTTCTGTTGGGGCTTTAAATCTTCTCTGAGCAAAATATCCGTCATGCCTACGATTGCATTCATCGGTGTACGGATTTCATGTGACATGTTCGAGACAAAGGCTGATTTCGCCTTATTGGCTGCTTCCGCCTGCTCCTTTAACGCTTTCATGATTTCTGTCTGCTCGGTCAGATGTCTGGTATAATTCTGGCTCTCCGTAATGTCATTCAGAATGTACATCTTTCCGCAATACATGTTCTTCTCTGTAATCAGGCGGCTCGTGGCACGGTAAATATGATTGTCCTGCTCAATATTTTTTTTATCAAGAATGCACTGATCCAGCTCTCCGGAAGACTCCGACCAGTCCTGATTATCCGAGATATGATATAACTGCTGCGCTTTTTTGTTGCAGTATAAAACCTCATTGTCCGCATTCAATACAATCAGAGCGTCCGAAAGCTCATCTACAGCAAAATCCTTCGCCAGGCTCAGAGTATCCAGCACCTTATCCAGCACCACCATCTCTGCAATATTAACCACCGAAATCAGGTAAGCCAGCAATGTGGTGTCATAGCCCCCTGTCTTTCCTGTCATAAACAGTCCCAGACCGGAAAGCATCAGAAAAATTATCAGAAAAATGTGGAAAAGACCATGCCGCTCCTCCTTCTTTTTCACTTTGCGGAACCTGCTGATGCCTGCCGACAGCATGACCAGCATTTCACTCAGCACCAGCGCATGGTAAACAATATACGCCGGACCGTGCCCAAGCACTAAATGAGGAAACATCCCCTCTTCGACAAATCCGATGGAGGAGTAGAACAATGGCTGTATTTCACTCGTCAGTACCAGCATCGACGGCGCTGTGTGAACTGCCATCAACACATACGACAGCTTTTTTGGCAGCGGTTTCCTGCAATACTCCATTGTAAACAAAAACATGAAATATATGATGAACGGCTTGCCAAAATATGATACCTGCACCGCGTGAAAGGCTTCCTGCATTGTGGTTGCCCGCATTTCAAACAGATATCCCACAAAATTGGCCAAAAGAGCAAATACCATAATCAGCATTCTCAGCTGCTGTCTGGACGGATTTCTTGAAATCACATAGGCAGCCAGCCCAAGCAACACCACAATTCCGATATATTGTATCACGAGCAGAACTGTATACATTCCTTTTCCCCTTTCCTACAACAGCTTATGCAAATGCATTTTTATGCGTCACGGTCAACCAGCTCCATAAATTCAGCCACCGGCATCGGCTTTGCAAAATAGTAGCCCTGAATCATATCACAGCCCTGACTTGCCAGGAAGCGCACCTGTTCTTCTTTCTCGATACCTTCTGCCACTACGCGGATGTCAAGACTTCGCGCAAGCTGAATAGCCTCGCGCACCACAATCTGTCCCCTGCCGTCGATATCCTCGCCACGGAAGAATTCTCCATCAAGCTTTAATACATCCAGCGGAATATCCTTTAACGAATTGAGCGATGAGTATCCCGCACCGAAGTCATCCATCGACACCTTAAAGCCATACGCCTTGAGCTGTCTGACCGTCTCCACCAATATATCCTTTTCATCCAGAAATGCGCTCTCCGTCACTTCCAGCTCAATCATATCATGCCGCGGACCGTACGCATCCACCAGCTGGCAGATATGCTCGGCAAGACCTTCCTGTACAAAGTGGGCGCGCGAAATGTTTACCGATACCGGAACCAGCTTTCTTCCCTGAATCGTCCACTCCGCCTGCAGCTTTGCAACCGAAGAAATCATATAGTCGTCCAGATGTGTGATAAATCCGTTTTCCTCGAAAATCGGAATGAATTTTCCCGGCGGGATCAGCCCCTTCTTCGGACTGTTCCAGCGCACCAGCGCTTCCGCGCCTACCAGGCGTGAATCCTGCGGGCTGTATTTCGGCTGCAGATATACCTCAAACTGCCCCGCTAAAAGTGCCGTTTCCATCGTATCCTCCACCCAGCGGTCCCACAGCTGTCCTTCCAGCATAGTGCTGTCAAAATATGTAATCTGCTTCAAACTGTCACTGCGCTGCGTTCTTGCCGCATGAGCATAGTTGTAATACTGATTGATATCCACATTTTTGCGCCTGCGAAAGTCCTTCCAGTCGCCGGTTGCCGCGGGTTCAATGCAAAAAATACCCGCGCAGAAATTAATCTTCTGTTCCGGATTGATCCCTGTCAGTTCAGCTAAGAGTGAGCGGACACGACGATAGCATTTCTCATCCCTCTCCTGTTTTGTTGCCCCCTCACAGAACAGCAAAAGTCCAAAATCCGCGCCCTCATACCTCGCATGTGTTTCCCTGTGGTTCATGCGCACACTCAGCAGGCTCTCCACGCCCGCCAGTAAACTTTCGCCCTCCTTTACGCCGTAGCATGCACAATAATTCTGATAGCGCTCCAGATGAATATCGACCACCGCAAATGCATGTCTGGAATTGCGGTATTGGGTCAGGATGCGTTCCGCCTGAAGACGGAAGCTCAGCCAGTTTTGCCCTCCGCTTACCTGATCCATATAAAGAATCCGGGTCATGTGGCGCTGCGCTATCACCACGCGAATCGTATTAAAAAACATAAAGGTAATCGGAAGTAGCAGCAGGACAATCGCAACCAGTCCCAACAGAAGCACAGTCGCCAGCTCTCTTCTCTGAAATTGCAGCTCACACTGCGCATACATCTCATAATAGGTACCTAAAAGCGGAGCCGGCATCCAGAACGGTTCCCTCAACACAATTTCATGCATCCAGTCATATATTTCGGGTGCATTGCGTCTGGGATTAAGAACCCCATGTATAATGCCGTCCATAGCAATGTGCAGCGCATCGGATATCAGATTTACATTGTCCGCACTGTAAGCGGCATCCATCAGTACCTGATATGCCTGATCCAATTTCCAGTCCAGTTCATTTCCGAACACCGGTCTGCTCCCGCCCATCTGAAACACCG
>CAMALD010000249.1 GCA_945836355.1 uncultured Lachnospiraceae bacterium
ACAGTTATGGCGAAATCATCAAATAATAATAATTATCTGGTGCAGGGCTCGATACTTGCAATTTCTTCGATATTGTCCAGATTGATCGGAATGATGTACCGCGTGCCGTTGACCAATATTATCGGTGATACCGGCATGGGGTATTACAGCTCGGCTTACGAGCTGTATAATCTTGCGCTGATTTTGTCCTCCTACAGTATTCCGGTGGCAGTATCCAAGCTGGTCAGCAATATGGAGTCAAAGAAGCAGTACCGCAATGCGTATCATGTCTTTCTGGCGGCTCTGCGCATCGCAATACTGGTGGGGGCGATTGCAAGTGCGGCAGTCTATCTGCTGGCGGAGAGCTGGGCTAAGCTGGTGCACAGTCTGCCGGTAGCCATACCGCTTAAGGTGCTGGCACCGACCATTTTTGTGTTTGCGGTGATGGGTGTGTTCCGCGGTTATTTTCAGGGAAAACGCACGATGGTTCCGACCGCGGTTTCCCAGCTGATTGAGCAGATTGTGCACGCTGTAGTCAGCGTGGCTGCGGCATATCGCCTGATGCAGCTCCACAATGCTTCTGCAGATATGGAGGCCTACGGTGCGGCGGGTGGTACGCTGGGGGCACTGGTCGGCGCCATCATTGCATTCCTTTTCCTGCTTGGCGTGTATGCGATAAACCGAAGCTACATCAGACGCAAGGTCCGAAAGGACCGGTCGGGTGCGGAGGACAGTACGGCAGATATTACGCGCATGTTTATCCTGACCGTCATTCCAATTATTTTGAGCCAGACGGTCTATCAGCTCAGCGGTACGGTGGACAATGCAGTGTTCGGACAGATGATGGACTGGCAGGGCAAGGGGGAGCAGACCTCCTTCCTCTGGGGCATCTATGCCAATAAATACCGCATGCTGACAAATCTTCCGGTAGCCATTGCAACGGCACTCGGCACCTCGATTGTCCCGGCACTGGCAAATACCTATGCGGTGCGGGATATGGCTGGCGTGCAGAGAAAGATAGCCGCATCGGTAAAGTTTAACATGCTGATTGCGATTCCGTCTGCCATCGGACTCGGAGTACTTGCGAAGCCGATTATCCAGCTGTTGTTTCGAAGCACCGAGATTGAACAGAGTGCAAAGCTGCTGCAGCTTGGAGCTGTTGCTGTGGTGTTTTTTGCGTATTCCACATTGACGAACGGTATTTTGCAGGGAATAGACCGCATGAAGCTGCCGGTTGTCCATGCGGCAATTTCGCTTGGGCTGCATGTCGTAGTACTTTTTTTACTGCTTGGTGTATTTAAGGCAGATGCCTACGGGCTGGTCATCGGAAATATTTTTTATGCGCTTTGTGTCTGCGTGCTGAATTACAGGGCGATTGTCCGTTATGCGGAGTGTCGCATGAAAATCAGGACAACCCTGCTGCTGCCGACACTTTGCGGTGCGGTGATGGGGGCAGTGGCTTATATTGCTCATGCAGGAGTGTATGCACTGCTAAAGAGCAATCTGATTGCCGTTGTTACAGCCATTGTCGCTGCAGTGGCTGTTTACGGGGGAATGCTGGTAGTCAGCCGCACGGTGGATGAAAAAGAGATTATGGGATTTCCGAAAGGAAGGAGTCTGGTAAGATTGCTGAAAAAAATACGGTTACTGTAACCGTTCGAAAGCAATCTGACACGGAAAATACTCTCGGTTCTCAGCAGAAATAGGCTGGTGAAAAATACGGAAACTCAAGATGCACGTTTCGGTTGTATAAAATTGCCTGTCTTGTCCATACTGATAGAAAAACGATTCGGAAAGGCAGATGGATATGAAACGGGCAATTCGATATATTGGTTGTATAGTTGCGCTTGGGGCAATGTTTTCGATATGTTATTATGCGAGCTACAGGGCGGCGCTTAATAGACTGCAGGCACAGGAAAAGCAGCAGGGCATGAATGTCAAATTCGACGAAAAGCAGAAGCAGGCGGAAAATATGTTTTCGAACCTGGTCGGAACGGTGCCGGAGCTGGCATCGGGCGAAGAGACGGACGGCGCTGCAGCAAATCAGCAAACTGCGGCAAAGCCGGAGGAAGAGGAGCCGGCAGCCGAGGCAAATCAGATTGCGGAAGCGGTGATAGGGCCAAAGACCAAAATTGTGGTTGAGAACATTGAAAAATCGACCGGTGCTTTTATTACCGAGGAAATTTCACCTACAGCGGTGCTTCTGGGCATGAAGCGTGAGGATTTGGAAAGCTATCTGGCGAATGAGCTTCAGAATATGTCCATATCCGAATACGAGAAGGGGTTATATGCAAGCGAGCTGATCCGGTTTTCGGATAATAAGGTAGTGATACGAAAGAGTTATGATGCGGATCGCGTCGATTACCTGTATTATGTGGTAATCAAGAATGGAGAAGTAGTGGTGTATTACAGTGACCGGAAAACGGTTTACGAATATACGGGAATCAATGCGCTGGAGCTTGCCGAGGAGACAAGACTGGCTCTGCTTCAGGGGATGGAGATTAAAACAGCGGATGAACTCTTCGCTCTTTTAGAGAGTTGTTCAAGCTAGAGGGAAAGGAACACGGATTATGTCACAAGGGTATGATGTGGTGGTGATTGGAGGAGGAGCCTCCGGTATGACTGCGGCAATTCTGACAGCGAGAGCCGGGCTGCGTGTTGCTTTGTTGGAACACAATGACATCGTCGGAAAGAAAATCCTTGCAACCGGCAACGGAAAATGCAATTTTACTAATTCCTATCAGGGGGAGGATTGCTACCGGGGGACAAGACCGCAGACGGCGATGGAATTGCTGGAGCGTTTCGGTGTGGATGATATTCTGAGCTTTTTTGCGAGTCTCGGAATACCGGCAAAGCAGCGAGGCGGTTACTGGTATCCGTATTCGGAGCAGGCATCGTCGGTGCGGGAAGCGTTTGAGCTGGAGCTTAAGCGCATTGGGGTTTCCGTGTTTACGAACTGTCACGCAGATGATGTGCTTTGTGAACCGGCAGACGGCGATGTGCGCTATCGGATTGAGTGCCGGAAGCGAGACCGGATTCCTTCTGCGCCTCATACGCAGAAGAAGGCAAAAAATAAGTCCGGGAAGAAGCAAGCAGACAAACCGGAGCTCGGAG
>CAMALD010000250.1 GCA_945836355.1 uncultured Lachnospiraceae bacterium
ATTTTATAATACCGCGCAGAGAATTACAATATACAAAAGTAAACAAATTCGACTTTCTTTTTGTATCTATTTAGATTATCTTATGCAGGAAAATGTAAAAGAGGACAGTTGGGAGACTGTCCTCTTTTACGGAGAAGGTATTTTGTTACTTATGGGGTGTAGCAAAAACTATATATATAATGTATTGGGGTTTACGTGTATTATTATAGCAGATATATAAGAAAAGTGTTCACAAACATTATACTGTTTTTCAGACTTTTTCCGTCATTTTAACGAAACCATTTTCACCGGCTATTTTTTTGCACGTCATTCTGTACAAAATGTCACAAAAAAACCGGTTTTTCGTTGGAAACCGGTTTTTTCATCCATTTTCGGGCTCATAAATGCTTCTCAGAGCTCCGATGTCATCTTGTTTTTCTAAAACAGCGCTTCAAATTCCTCACGCCCGATGCGCTCCTTTTCGATTAAAAGCTCTGCACAGCGATGCAGCACCGATTCATGCTCACAGATCAGTTCCTTCGCCTTTTTATAGCAATTATCTATGATTTCGCGCACTTCCTCATCAATCTTTGCCGCAACATTCTCACTGTAGCTGCGCGTGTGTGCCAGATCTCTTCCGATAAAGACCTCGTCGTCATCGCTCTCATAATTGACCATTCCCACATGCTCCGAGAAACCATAGCGTGTCACCATGCTTCTCGCCGTACTGGTTGCTACCTTAATATCCTGCGAAGCCCCCGTGGTGATATCGTCAAAAATCAATTCCTCCGCGATACGCCCTCCAAGGCTTACCATGATATCCTGAAGCATCCTGCCCTTGGTGTTAAACATCTCGTCTTTTTCCGGCAGAGGCATGGTATAACCCGCTGCGCCGTTTCCGGTCGGAATAATGGAAACGGTATACACCGGTCCCACATCCGGCAGCACATGGAACAAAATCGCATGTCCGGCCTCATGATAGGCAGTAATCCTCTTTTCCCTTTCCGAGATGACACGGCTCTTCTTCTCCTTACCGATGCCAATCTTGATAAAGGACTTCTTTACATCTTCATCACGGATAAAATCACGGTCTTCCCTCGCCGCACTGATAGCTGCCTCGTTGAGCAGGTTCTCCAAATCAGCTCCGGTGAAGCCAGCCGTGGTCTGTGCAATCTGTTTCAGGTCGATATCATCCCCAAGAGGCTTATTTTTAGCATGCACGGCGAGAATCTCCTCCCGCCCGCGCACATCCGGTCTGCCCACCATGACCTTCCGGTCAAAGCGCCCCGGTCTTAGGATTGCCGGATCAAGGATATCTACTCGGTTTGTCGCCGCCATCACAATGATTCCCTCATTGCTTCCGAAGCCATCCATCTCAACAAGCATCTGGTTTAAGGTCTGCTCTCTCTCATCATGGCCTCCGCCCATACCGGTACCGCGCCTTCTGGCAACCGCATCAATCTCATCGATAAACACAATACAAGGTGCATTTTTCTTGGCATCCGCAAACAGGTCGCGTACACGGGATGCACCCACACCGACAAACATCTCTACGAAATCCGAGCCGGAGATGGAGAAGAACGGCACACCCGCCTCACCTGCCACCGCCTTTGCAAGCAGCGTCTTACCAGTGCCAGGCGGTCCCTCAAGCAGCACGCCCTTCGGAATACGCGCACCGAGCTTTAAATACTTTTTTGGGTACTTGAGAAAGTCAACAATCTCGCTGAGTTCTTCCTTTTCCTCCTCAAGCCCTGCCACATTTTTAAATGTAACATTCTTGTTTTCGTCGGTGGTCATCTTCGCTCGGCTCTTTCCGAAGTTCATCACTTTGGAATTTCCACCGCCGCCATTCATTGCATTCATCATCATGGAAAACATGAAAATAATCAGAATCGCGCCGAAAATATACGGAAGAATCTGCCAGATTACACTCGGCTTATCGATTTCATGCACCACAGTGTCAACATCCGCCTCATAGCCCTTCTTCTCCGCTTTCGTCACATCCGTCACCTGGAATATTGCCGAGCTTCCGTCCGACAGGGTCACACGGACACTTCCGGTCGGATACTCCTCATTCGGATAGATATCCACCCGTTTGATTTTTCCATCCTCCAGGTCGTTCAGATATTTCTGATAACCATAGCCGTTCGAATTGCCCTGCAATCCGTTGGAAAACCAGATTGCAACCAGCAAGATTAACAATAGAAACAGATAAAAGCCATAGCCCTTTAAAAACTTGTTCACAAACGTTTCTCCTCTCCTATCTATAATTCAACCACACCAATATACGGAAGATTGCGGTACTTCTGCTGATAGTCCAGGCCATATCCTACCACAAAAGCATCCGGAATGGTAAAGCCCACATAATCGACCTTCACCTCGCACTCCCTGCGCTCCGGCTTATCAAGCAGGGTGCACAGCTTAAGACTTGCCGGTCCCCTCTTGGCCAAGTCCTTCATCAGATAGGACAAGGTTCTTCCGGAATCAATGATATCCTCCACCACAAGCACATCCTTGCCCTCGATAGACTCATCGAGATCCTTTTTAATCCTTATTTTTCCACTGCTTACCGTCCCGTCTCCATAGCTGGAAATCGCCATAAAATCCAGCGAACAGCTCTCCGTCACATGCTTGGAAAGCTCCGTCATAAAATACACTCCGCCCTTCAGCACACAGATCATATGGATATGCCTGCCCTTATATTCCTCGCTGATTTCTGCCGCAAGCTCACGGATGCGCGCCGAAACCTTCTCCTCCGGAATCAATACGCTGACTTTCTCTGCCATTATGTTTCTCCTCTCTTCCTTAATTCTGCCACGAGAATCCGCTTTGTATTCTCATCAACATGAAGCCCTTCCTCCGCACGTACTCCGACCGCCCACAGCACTCTGTTCCCCATGGCTAACAGCGTCACCTCATCCCGTCTGTCTGCCGGGACCTTCCGGTCAATAAAAAGCTGCTTTAAGGTCTTCCTTCTTCCGTCTTCATGTATGATTATGTAATCTCCTGTCTGCCTGTTACGCAGATTAAGTGCGTTACTTATTTTATCATAATCAAACCATTTCGCATAGCTGTTTTTTGGAATTTCTCCATTTTTTTCATTGG
>CAMALD010000251.1 GCA_945836355.1 uncultured Lachnospiraceae bacterium
CAGCACCGGAAAGCAAACCTCCCAGCGCCGGTATCATCTCTGACACCTTAATCATGGAATCCCTCTTTGTCTTATCCACCACAGGCGCAAGCATGCTCTGCAGCATACTGATACCCGTCACAAAGCCAAGCATGGTTTTTAGCGAAAACCGGATGCCCCTTGCCAGCAGCTCGGTCATTTTCGTCAGCGGCTCCTCCTGTGTCAGATGGTTGGCAAGCACTGCCATCATGTAGACATGAATGACCGGCAGAAGCACAGCTATCAGCAGCTGGTCCACTAGAGCCATCAGCATCAGAAGGGTGGCGGAGGCTGTGCCCCCGGTGAGCCCTCCGGCAGAAAACGCAAGACTTGCCGAGAATACAGGCACCAGCACCTTCATAAAATCCGCCAGCCTGCCAAGCGTCTGCGTCACCGTACTGCTCACCGCTAAGTATCCGGCGGCAAGCACCGTAAAGAGCAGTAAATACGCCACATAATATCCGCTCTCCGCCACCTGTCCGTTTCGAAATGCCCTGGCAAAGCTGGTAAACACCGCCGTGACAAGCACAATTCCAAGGATTCCCACCAATTCGCTCCGATGCTGATTAAACTCCGCCTTTACGCCATCCTCAATGTAGGCACGCATTGTTTTCAGTGATATGCTCTCCTCCCCGCGTAAAATCCTTTGGATATAGTCCGAAAAATCAAATTCTCTGCCGGGAAGCATGCTTCTGACCATGTCCTCCAAATTGCGGTATTCCTCATTCTCAAGCAACTCTCCCATGTATTTTTCCGTTATCTGTTCACTGTCGGAGGCATACGCATGGCAGGGAATTTGCAGAAAAAATAATATTGCCGCAAGAACAGACATCACAAAAATCCTCATGGCATAAACTCCTCTATCACTTCCACCAACGCCAAAAGTATCGGGATGCTGACCGCCATAATCGTAAGCTTTCCTGCCAGCTCCACCTGATCCCCCACCGCAGTAAATCCCGCATCCTTGCACAAATCCGATGCAAACTCCGCCAGATAAGTGATTCCGAGAATCTTGAGCAGGATTCCCACATACTGCGCATTGCCCCCCAAATATGTTTTCAGGCGTTCGATAGCCTGCAAAATCACCTGCAGGCGCGAGATGCCGAAAAAGAACAGCAGCACGCAGCCTGCCATACTGATCAGGGTTGCAAAGCCATTCCCCCTCTCTTTGACCAGCAGGGCACACAGAACGATAGTGATGCCGGCCAATGCTATCTTGATCATCCTCTTCACCCTCCCCGTCTTATAGTGCAAACAACGTCTGTATGGTCTGAAAGAGCTCGGCTATGTACGGCACAATCCAGAACAATACCACCAACAGCCCCGCGAGGCTGACCAAAAACGCCTGATCCTCACGCCCCGAATGTTTCAGTATCTGATTTAGCACGGAAACCAAAATCCCCACTGCCGCAATCTTAAATATTAATTGTATGGTCATTTTTTCACCCCCGGTGCTTTTCCTCTCCTACAGCAATACAATCAGCAAAAACACTCCCGCCAGTATGCCCATGCTTTTGTGCAGCGTAATCTGCTTGTCCGCCTGCCCTACCAATTTGTCCAACCGCTCCCCGGACTGTTCCAGATACCAGTCAAATGCATTCAGCTGCATCTCCATATCCATTTTTCCGAGCATCTCTCCAAACCGCACCAGAAGCTCCAAATCCTGCCTGTTTAACGCTGTCTCCTTCCGAATTTCGTTTATCCGTCTGCCGAATACCTGCCCGAAGTCCGGAACATCAAAGCCGGCAAGCTCCTCTGCCACCGAAGTAAAAAATCTGCCCCACATCCCGCTCTCACGTTCCCCTATACGCCCTATGGCCTCCGGCAGCGGACTCCTCATATACCGCACATCCCCGCGCAGCAGGAACATGATTTCCCTTAGCTGCCGCAGCTCCCGGATTCGCCGCTCGACCTCCGCGCCGAAGTAAAAACCCATTCCCCCGCAGGAAACGATAACAATTGCACTCCCAATCCATTTCAATATCACAGCCGCACTCCCTTTTGGTCCAAAACCGCCCTGACGCCGCATCCGTCCGATTTCCTTTCCAGCAGCACATAGCGTTCAAACAATTCCTCCTGCATCAACTCCCCCAGCACCGGCTTTTTGCGTAATTCCTCAAGACTTGCCCCGTGCACCGTCGCCATCAGGCGGCAGCCGCAGCCAATCGCGTAATGCAGGGCGCGCACATCCTCCGCGCTGCCAATCTCATCCACTGCAACCAGTTCCGGCGCCATCGACCGTATCAGCAGCAGCATTCCCTCTGCCTTCGGGCAGCAATCCAGCACATCCGTCCTCGGTCCCACATCATTTTGCGGCATCCCCTGATAACATGCCGCCAGCTCCGAGCGCTCGTCCACCACTCCGACTGTCGTGCCGCTGCAGGAAAGCTGCCGGATTACATCCCGGAGCATGGTGGTCTTCCCCCCTCCGGGCGACGCAACAAACAGTGTGTTCTTAATCTGTCCTCCTTCTCTCAGATACGGCAGCACCTTGTCCGCACATCCCTTTACCTCGTGCGCGATTCGGATATTCAGAAAGGATATGTATTTCATGCTTCGCACCTTCCCCCCCTCCGAGATGGTCTTTCCGCATATGCCGATGCGGTGTCCCCCCGCTACCGTAATGTATCCCTGCCTCAGCTCCTCCTCAAACGCATACATGGAATAATTGCTGATATATTCTACTGTCTCGCGCATCTCAGATCTGCTGACCCGATATGCCTCCTCACATTTGCTGCTGATTTTACCATCCTTCGTCAAAAAGCATTCCTGCCCTTTTACATTCACGATGAGGGGACCTCCGACACGCAGCCGGATTTCCTGCACATCCTCCTTTGTCAAGCCCGATTTCAGTACCATCCCGCGCAGCCCGGTCGCCAGCACACGTACCACACCTTCCATTCCGCTCCTCCTATTGTTTACTTACGCACAAGCCCTGTCTCCCCGCGTTTCCGCACTTATCAACCTGCCTGCGCTTATTTAAATCTATGCCTGTCCCCTGCAAATATACCATGCATTCTAAAAAATGCAAAAATGCAAGAAAATGCACTTT
>CAMALD010000252.1 GCA_945836355.1 uncultured Lachnospiraceae bacterium
ATGCTGCCGCACCACCTCTTCAAACACTCCGATGATATATGCTGATGGCAGAGATTTAGTATCCGGAATCGTCTCCTCATGCAGCACATTCATATAGGCAAGAACCATAAATTCATTCGGTTTCAGACGTTCATCATCCCGCAGTCTGACAATCGGCAGCAATATGCCCTCTGTCGAGAGCCTTTCCCGCACAGCACCGATTTCTCCGACAAAATGATTGTCTAGAAATGCCGGTACAATATCTGTTCCAAACAGGATTACAACCGGCTCCAGACAATTCTTCAGATTGTTCCAGATTTTACTTGCCTTATCACGGTCTCCGTCCTCTGTCAAATTTTTCGGCTCCACTCCCAAAAGATAATCTGCACTCACATCCAGCACATCGCACAGATTGGCCAGCAATCCGACATCCGGCAGCGACAAGCCCCTCTCCCATTTGCTGAGTGCCTGCGGGGTGATTCCCATGCGCCCGGCAAGCTCATCCTGCGTCATGCCCTTATTCTTCCTGAGCTCCAGTATTCTCTCCCCAATACTCCTGTAATTTTCCATGATGCTCTCCTCCCCTTTTAAAAAAACAACCATTGTCCTCTTTTGGTCTCATGCACAGTATATCGTGTGATAAAGGCTTTTGCAAACAACTGTGCATTTATCCATTATTCAACCCTTACCACCATCTATTGCACATTTTTCATCACCTCATACGGCGCCAGCTCCAAACGGATAAAATATCCCCGGTCATAGCCACATACAGGGCACGCCTGCGGTACTTCGGTTCCCTCATACACATGCCCGCAGTTCAGGCACATCCACTTGCATTCTGCATTTGCAATAAACAGCTTGTTTTGCTCCATCAGCTCCGCAAGCTTGCCAAAGCGCTCCCCGTGTGCCTGTTCAACCTCGGCAATCTGAAAAAAAGAGGCTGCAATTTCCGGAAAGCCTTCTTCCATCGCCTTGTCGCCAAACGCCTTATAAACCGGATCATGTTCTTCAAACTCATTGTGTTCTGCCATGCGCAACAGCTCAATAATCGAATTGGAGATGTCTACCGGGTATCCGCCCTCGATGGAGACCGTCTCTCCCGCCAGCTTTTTCAGATGATTGTAAAATATCTCCGCGTGTGCTTTCTCCTGATCTGCCGTGAATTTGAAAACGGCTTCCACGACATACAGCTTCTGTGACTTTGCCTGCGACGCGGCGAAGGTGTACCGGTTTCTTGCCTGCCCCTCTCCTGCGAAGGCGCGCATCAGGTTAACTTTTGTCTCACTGTCCTTAAAATCGACTGCCATATCATTCCTCCAAAAATAGATTTGACCGGGCATTTCGGCCATATTTTCATTATGTCCAAATTTGTCCGGTCTTATTTCCATTTTTGCAGTCTTTATTATGTTGGCGTCATCCAACCGATTCGGCTCACATGACGCCCGTGTTTTTTGACAATTACTTCAACTTCCAGATCAAATCCTTGATCATCAGCTCTTCCTCAAGCTTTTCCGGAGTGGTATTCTTGTCAATGTGGACAAACTCAATGTCCATCATTCTTGCCCAGTCACGCATCTGTTCTGCGGTTACATCATAGGAAAGCACCGTGTGATGTGCACCACCGGCAGTAATCCAGCACTCAACACCTGTCAGCAGATTCGGCATCGCTCTCCACATAACTCTTGCCACCGGAAGATTCGGCATCGGCATAATCGGCTTCACCGCCTCAATATCCTGCACAATCAGGCGCAGTCTGCCGCCCATATCGATCAGGCTGACCACAATGCCCTTGCCTGCTTTTCCTTCAAATACCAGACGTGCCGGGTCCTTCTCGTTCATTCCGATTCCCAGATGATGCGTCTCAATTCTCGGCTTATCTCCTGCCACGGACGGACAGACCTCAAGCATATGTGCGCCAAGGGAATACTCCTGGCCCTGTACCAGATGATAGGTATAGTCCTCCATGAATGCAGAAGCACCGTTACCGCCCTCGCCCATCGCTTTCATAATCGCTGTCATAGCGGCAACCTTCCAGTCACCTTCACCACCGTAGCCGTAGCCCTTTGACATCAGATCCTGCGAAGCGAGCCCCGGAAGCTGTTCCATACCGTAGAGATCCTGGAACGTATTGGCAAATGCCATGCAGCCCTGCTCGTCCATCATCTTCTTCATGGCAATCTCTTCTCTTGCCTGATAGCGGATTGCTTCAAGGTTATCGGTATTGATATCATACTTTGATTTATACTCTGCCACCATAGCGTCAATCTGTGCCTCGGTGACAGCATTCATCTCCTTCACAAGATCACCGACTGCCCAGGTGTTTACCTCCCAGCCGAGCTTAATCTGCACTTCCACCTTATCGCCCTCGGTAACAGCCACTTCACGCATATTGTCACCGAAGCGCATAACCTTCATTTCCCTGGATACCGCAACACCTACGGCTGCTTTCATCCAGTCGGAAAGGCTCTTATGTACCTTCTCGTCCTGCCAGTAGCCTGCAATCACCTTTCTCGGCATGCGAAGTCTTGCTGCGATAAAGCCATGCTCCCTGTCACCGTGTGCTGCCTGATTTAAATTCATAAAATCCATATCAATCTCGTCGTTCGGAATCTCACGATTATACTGGGTTGCCAGATGGCAGTACGGCTTCTGTAAACTTGAAAGACCTGCAATCCACATCTTGCTCGGTGAGAAGGTATGACACCATGTAATAATACCTGCACACTCATCGCTGAAATTCGCCTCTTTTACAACATTTGTTATCTCTGCACTTGTCTTTGCAGTAACCTTATAAACCAACGGATACGGCAGCACCTTTGACAGCTCCTCTGCCATTTCCTTTGCTCTTGCCGCTACCGTGTCAAGCACTCCCGGACCATACAAAAACTGAGAACCAACCACAAACCAAAACTCACGCTTCTTCATTTTATTCTTCCTCCTTCTGTCTTAACAATCATACCTGCCTGTACCAGAGCTGGTACAATGTGATTTCATCACTTGATACCCGCCGGGGGGATGCGCACGATTCGGTATTGATATTTCACTCGCGTTGCTCGTGACCGAATCGGCGCCGGTATAATGTGTGTC
>CAMALD010000253.1 GCA_945836355.1 uncultured Lachnospiraceae bacterium
AGCCGCTGTAAGAACCGGGTCAATCACACCAAGCTGTGCCCGCACCTTTTCAAAGCGCTCTTCGATGTATTTTTTTTCTTCTTCACTAACCTTCTGCATGTAAAACTCACTGTAAAACTGATTCAGCTCCGCTAACTCCTGTGCGTCATGAAACTCCCCCTGAAACAGCATGACAAATACATGCTCTCTGATTTCCCGTCTGGTCATATGCTTCCTGCATCCTTCCCTCTGTACCGTGTGTATGCACCGCACATTATTTTGTCTTCTCGGTATCCACTCCGACAATACGGATATTGACGTTTTCCACCTTCAGCCCCGTCATATTCTCAATGGCAGTCTTCACACGGTCCTGAATTGCACGGCAGGTCTTCGGAATGCTGAAGCCGTACTTCATCACAACCGAAAGCTCCACATGAACCATGCCCGCCATCAGCTCTATCTTTACTCCCTTGGAAAGATTGCGCACGCCAAGCTTCCCGACAATCTCGTTTGTGAGATTGCCCTGCATGGATGCAACGCCCTCAATCTCGGTTGCCGCAAGACCTGCTATTGTAGCCACGACGTCATCTGCAATCTTGACCGTGCCGACCTCACTGGTTGTTTCCATTGTATATTCGCCTGTGTTTTCGTTATCCTTGCTCATTCCGATTACCTCCTATATCTCAGTCACAGGGTATTGTTTCCCTTTTTCTCCGTATTTAATGCATCTTTATTTGATTATAACAAATAACCGGAACAAATGCAAAGGATTTCTTTATTCTTCCATAACAACCGTGGTGATGACAATGCCATCTGCCGAAATTCCCGTCTTTCTGCTCACAATATCCTCAATCTGGGCTGTCTGCTGCTCGGTAATGCTTGCCGCGTTAACGACGACATCCACCTCCGTCTCGGACAGGCTGACCACCACATCCTGGTAGCCCTTTGCCTCCAGCAGAAGCTCTGCCGCATTCTCATTTTCGGCACGCGCGGTCATCGCAATAATTTCATCAATCGCCTCCTGCTTGAGTTCATCTGCCACCGTCGCATCCGATACGACCTCCATCAGGGTCTCCTTATTGCGCGCGCGCATCTGCTCGCGGTTCAGCTTTGCATTGGAAAAATATCCGTTCCAGATAGTGACGCTGGTAAACACGGCTTCGCCCGGCACGCTGTCCCCTCCGGTCGTCTGCTCTTCCCCCGTCTCCTCACCGGATGCTGCATCAGCAAGTTCCTGCGCATCCGCAGGCTTAGTGCCCTCCACGGCACCGTTTCCGTTCTCAGTGTTTGCTGCTGCAGCATTTTCCTGCAAAATCAGCTCACCGGTATCCGAAACCTGATAAAAGAACTGGTTATCCTCCCCCAGATCCTCCGCCGACAAATCGCCGAATTCATCCGTGGCATCATAGTTTTCCGAATTTGCCGTTCCCGCAGTTGCAAGCGCCTTTTCCTTCTCCCCTTCCGCCTCCTTATCTTTTGCAAAATTCAAATACCCAACCACTGCGATCATGATGGCGAGTGCAGTGATGATGATCTGATTTTTCTTGAAAATCGTCTTCATTATGTAGCAACCTGCCTTTCTAGTTATTTCATTTCTAACACTACTATTCTATGCGCCGGCACTCCGAATAGTGCCTCCGTTGCAGAAACAATCCTCATAGCCACCTCCGCGTTGCCTCCTCCCTCACACACCACAAGGACACCGGACACCTCTGCTGTGTATTCTTTCGTGACAAACGGGGTGTTTTCTGCCTCGTATATGGTTTCTTCTTCCTTCTGCGAGCTGATATTTACCCTGGTGCCGCCGGATGCATCGGTCTCGTTAAGCGATTCGGTACTGCTTTTGGAATCCTTCAGCACGATTTTTTCTCCGTGATTGGCGTAGGTAATCATTACCTCCGCTTTCCCTACTCCTTTTACACCCGACAACAGTTCCTTTAATCTTTTCTCACAATCCGAATTTTCATGCATCCCTTCCTCCCGCACACTCACCCCCTTGTTTTGTTCCTCCGCCTGTTCCGGCACTGTCTTTTCCTTTTCCGAAAGCTGCCCCGATGCCTGGGACAGCAAAAATAGTCCGCCCGCAAGCAACAGCAATAGCATGTTTCTTGTTCCTACTTTTTTCCACAGCCATGTCAGCTTATCCTTTAAGGCTTCCATGTATTCCTCCTATGATTACATTTATATGCGTCACGTCCATATTGTAGAAGTCTGCCAGACGTTTCCTGATTCTGGTTTCCAATATAGGCTGTAACGGATTGTCAGGTTTCTCCTGCTCCTTCGTCTCCGAAAGAAGCACCACAATCTGAGTGATGGAGACCGTCTCCACGGCACTGCTATCCCTTTGGCCTTTTTCCTTTGCCCCTTCTTCCCGGTTGACCCACACATCAAAGCCGGTGATGCAGCCATTCTCCATCCGGTATTCCAGCCTGACGGGCTCTACCCCATATTCCTTCAGAAGCTCCTGCATCTGCTGTAGCATGCGGTGCTCATATTCCTGCAGCACATTTTCCTCAAAGCCTGAGCTGCCCGATGATGAAGCTTCCAGTGACACGCTCGTAAGCAGGTCGTTCCGCTCCAGAATAAGACCGATATCCTCTTCTGAAAAAAACGACAGCACCGGAACGGTAATAATCAGCACCAGACACAGTCCCACCGTCAATTTTGCATACTTTTCATACTTTCTTCCCGCAAGATTGCGAAGCATTCCCACCAGCAGAATAAAATATATCAACTGCTTTACAAAACGATAAACCGCTTCCATGTTATCCGTTCCCACCGCTTTCTCTTTGATTTTACATTGTCGCCCGGATCAGAATCGCCAGAGTCATCAGAAACATCACTGCGCCGAAGGTTAATGTCTGAAACAGCATGGACACTCCCTCTGCCGTGTCGCTCAGGCACCGCACGATGCGTTTATCCGCAACCGGTTCCACGATTGCCGCTCCCACCCGGTAGCAGAAGGAGGAAACCAGCACCCGCACCATCGGCAGCAGACAGATTAACAGCACCACAATCATTCCGCCCGTACCTATGGCATTTTTTATAATATTGCCCGCGCCAAGCACTGTCTCGGCAGCACCG
>CAMALD010000254.1 GCA_945836355.1 uncultured Lachnospiraceae bacterium
TAAAATACTTTCAGACATACTATTTCTATTATAGGTAATCCGATATCGAAAGTCAATTTTTTTTGTATTCCTGCATTACTCCCGTTTCCAGAAGAGCTTTCATTCCGCTGTGCAGTGCTGTAATCGTATCCGCCTTTTTTACTATTTTCTTTGCCTTTTCGACATCCGCAGCCAGCTCAGCCAGATAAAACCACAGCTCCTTCATTCGAAACATAGCATTATGTTCTCCCATTATTTCGGAATAATCCTTCATCAATCTGGAGGAGAACTCCAGAACGCGCCCCATATCCCGCTTTTTAGCCGGCTCACCGGTCTCTGCCGCACGGCACTCCTCCACGAGATATGGATTGCGCAGAACGCCTCTTCCCAGCATAATCGCGCCGGGCGCTGCATCGTTTGCCGTACCGTTCGCCGCATCGGTCGCCACTTCTTCCGACGCACCATCCGCCGCACATTTTCCCATGCATTCCCGAAATGCCAGCGCGTCTTCTGCCCGAAAAATATCCCCATTGTAGCACAGAGGGAGACTGCTTTTTTCCCGCGCCCTGCGGAATACATCCGCATGCGGCCTGCCATTGTAATATTCCTCACGCACCCTTGCGTGAATGATTAATTCCTTCAGCGGATATTTTTCAAAAATTTCCAGCAGCTCCTCAAATTCCTCCGGTTCACGCATTCCCAGTCTGGTTTTGATTGAAATCTCCGCTTCCGCCTTCTCAAAAATCTGCTCCAAAAAACAGTCCAGCTGATGCGGCACAGACAAAAAGCCTGCGCCCTTTTTCTTTGACACCACTGTTCCCGAAGGACACCCGAGATTGAGATTGATTTCCCGGTATCCATACTCCGCCAGCTCATGCGCTGTCTTGCAGAATAAATCCGCCTGATTGCACAATATCTGCGGCACAAGATACCCCGCCCTGTTGTTTTCCGGCAGCACATCCCTGCGTTCGCGCGGCGTAAAACAACCGTTTCTTGTAGGTGAAACGAATGGTGTAAAATATTTATCCATCGGTGTAAAAAATTCGTGGTAGGCGTTCCGGAAAACAAAGCCCGTAATTCCCTCCATCGGAGCCATATAGTACTTCATAAATCTCCTCTGCGTTTTCTCATCTTGAGTTTCGCTTATTTTCTTCTCTTGCTGGAGAGCATATCCATCTTGCGCTCATACAGCTTTGGCGACATGTCCAGATAGTGAATGTGCGGATTTTCAAAACGCTGTTCCTCCATCCATACTTCATTTTCAAGCTGCTCCCTGACGTACGCTCTGATCTCGGAAAGAGATTTTGGAGCCCGGACACTTTTTCCGTCCTTGATCATCTGCACCTGCAGCTTTTTGCAGGTACAGTTTTCATAATTTCTCAATGCCCACGGCTTTTCCGGGTCGATATAGCGGTACGGCTGGGTAAGATCCACTTCCTCCTCCGCCGTTGTCAGCAGATCCGCAATCGATTTCCCCTCCTGATCATAAATCCGGTACACCTGCTTTAAGCCCGGATTCGTTATCTTCTCCACATTCTCCGACACTTTAATGCGCGGCTGGAAAACCCCGTCCTGCTCCACCGCAACAATTTTATACACCGCACCAAAAACCGGGTCCGACTTCGCTGTAATCAGGCGCTCACCGACACCAAAGCTGTCAATTTTTCCGCCCTGACTCAGAAGCGATGTAATCGTGTACTCATCCAGACTATTCGATACCACGATCTTGCAATCGCTGCAGCCCGCCTGATCAAGCATCTTGCGCGCCTTTTTCGATAGATATGCCAGGTCTCCGCTGTCCAGACGGATACCCTTTAAGCGTTTGCCCATCGGCTCGAGCACTTCCTTTGCAACGCGGATTGCATTCGGGATTCCGCTGTTAAGCACATCGTAGGTATCCACGAGCAGCACGGTCGCATCCGGATACGTCTCGGCATATTTCTTGAATGCGGTAAATTCATCCTCAAAGTACATTACCCAGCTGTGCGCCATCGTACCGCTGATTGGGATGTCAAACATCTGTCCCGCGAGCACTGTTGCCGTGCCGACCGCCCCGCCGATGTAAGCCGCCCGCGCGCCATATACCGCAGCATCCATATTGTGGGCACGGCGTGCTCCGAAGTCAGAGACCGCACGCCCGTCCGCTGCCTGCACAATGCGTCTTGTCTTGGTGGCAATCAGCGACTGATGATTAATCTGCAGCAAAATGGCGGTCTCCACAAGCTGTGCATCGATTAACGGCGCCACCACCGTCAGCACCGGTTCATTCGGGTACATAATCGTCCCTTCCTCAAAGGCATACACATCACCGGTAAAACGAAAATCATGCAGATAGTCAAGAAACTCCTCGCAGAACAGCTTCTGGCTGCGCAGATACTCGATATCCTCCTCTTCAAAGCGTATGCTCTCAATATAATCAATAACCTGTTCCAGACCGGCAAATATCGCAAACCCTCCCTGGTCCGGATTCCTGCGATAAAACACATCAAATGCTACCCGGTCTGTCTTTCTCTTGATATCCTTCCTCTGCTCTATAAAATATCCGTTGCTCATGGTCAGCTCATAAAAGTCCATTACCATAGCCAGGTTTCTCGCATCAAACTGTTTCTGTATCATCATATCCTCATTCCTCCGCGTGTTAATATACCTCAATCTGGCAGCTTCTCATCGTCTCCAGCGCAGCCTCGTGCTTTTGCACCGTCACTCCGGCACAGCAGGAGGCATCGACCCGAATCGTGACCTCCGGAAGATACGCTTTCAATAACAGCGCATTGGATATCACACAGATATCGGTGCACACGCCGACAAGCTCAATCGCATCAATCGCCTTCTGCTCATTCAGCCTGCGCAAATCCTGCGCAAGTGCAATACTGCCGAAGGTCGGCTTCTCATAGACTGCTGCCTTCTTCGCTTTTACATACTCTGCCAGTATTCCTTCCGTATTCCAGCCATCCGTGCCCTTCACGCAGTGCTTTACCGGAAGCCTTCTGCCCTCCTGTGTCTCAAAATAATCTTCCCCGTGAGTATCCATTGTAAAAATCAGTCTGCCCTCAAAGCTTTTCACTTTTTCCGCAACCTTCG